>CAYTJC010000045.1:0-9739 GCA_964437875.1 uncultured Dysgonomonadaceae bacterium | reverse complement strand
TCGCGAACATGCAATGGCATGGAAAATAAAGCAAAGCAAAAAAACAAATAAACTCTATATAGCTCCAGGCAATGCAGGGACTAATATGGTGGGAGAGAATGTAGCAATATCAACAACTGATTTCCCAGCAATCAAACAGTTTGTACTAGACAAGCAAATAGATATGGTAGTAGTTGGTCCCGAAGATCCATTGGTGAATGGTATATACGATTTCTTTTGCGAAGAGAAGGAGTTGAAAGACATTGCTGTTATAGGTCCATCAAAAGAAGGAGCAAAACTAGAGGGCAGTAAGAGGTTTGCAAAAGAATTTATGATGCGTCATAACATTCCTACTGCTAAATATAAAAGTATTACAAAAGAGAACATTGACGAAGGCTTCAAATTCTTAGAAACACTCTCCCCCCCTTATGTATTAAAAGCCGATGGATTGGCTGCTGGAAAAGGTGTGATAATTCTGAAGGAACGTACCGATGCCATCAATGTTCTGAACAGAATGTTGTCGGGAATGTTTGGAGCATCTAGCCAAACAGTAGTTATCGAAGAGTTTCTGTCGGGTGTTGAATGTTCGGTATTTGTACTAAGCGATGGTAAATCTTATAAGATATTACCAATTGCAAAAGACTACAAGCGTATTGGAGAAGGAGATACTGGCTTGAACACTGGAGGGATGGGAGCTATTTCACCTGTTCCGTTTGCCGATGATGTTTTTATGAGCAAAGTGATAGAGAGAGTGATTGAACCAACAGTAAAAGGGTTAGCAAAAGAAAACATTGAGTACAAAGGGTTTATTTTTATTGGATTAATATCTGTAAACAACGAACCTTATGTGATAGAGTACAATGTGAGAATGGGCGATCCCGAATCAGAAGTTGTATTACCTCGTATCAAATCTGACTTTGTGGACTTGCTAGAAGGTGTAGCCAATGGAAACTTGGAGAAAAAAGATATAACTATAGATGAGCGTTGTGCTGCCACTGTAATGCTAGTTTCGGGAGGATACCCTGAAATATATGAAAAGAATAAACTAATAGAGGGACTAGAGAAAGTGCAAGACACATTAGTATTTCATGCAGGAACTATAGCCAAAGAAGGAAGTATATACACAGCAGGTGGTAGAGTGCTAGCGCTCACCTCTTTTGGAGAAACGAAAGATGAAGCACTGAAAAAGGCATTTAAAAATGCTGAAGCAATCTCTTTTGATAAAAAATATTATCGCAAAGATATTGGTTTTGATATATAGTGCATAGCCTAATAAATAAAGAGTAGAGGTTTCCACATAGTCACATAGTCACTTAGTATAGTTACAGTGTAATGCATCAAACATCGCGAAGATTTAGAAGTAATTTAGTAGAGTCTCGTTTCACTCCCATAATATTTACAATAATCGCTATAACTATGCGGCTAGGATTGTTTTTATCCAGTGGCATTGAGCATCATGATTATCAAACAAGCTTTGTATGGCAAGCCATATACCCTTTATTTTCTAACAGATGGATTTCATTATTTGCTAGTACCCTTTCGATATTCATCATTGCCTTCATATTCTCCGACCTCAACACCCGCTTTACTTTAACTAGATTCAGAACGTCCCTGCCTTTTGCACTCGTTTTGTTCCTGTTGAGCATACATCCTCTATTCCTAGGAATGTCGCCCAACTATATAAGCACTATTTTCATTCTCCTTGCATTTTATCCCTTAATAGAGTCATACCAACATCACGCTCCGCGTAGCTTTGCTTTCAAATCAGGAATTCTAATCGCTCTTGCAGCATCCTTTCAGATTTTTGCGTTAGCTTTTCTACCTCTCTGGTGGTATGGAGAGCGCTCTATGCATGGATTTCGAGTAAAATCATTTATAGCTTTAATGTTAGGAGTTCTATTAGTTTTGTGGAATATAGTTGGACTTTTCTTTCTATTTGATAATATACAGTCATTTGTCAACCCATTCCTCCAATTTGCTCAATTCAATTTAATTCCACCACAATACACCATTATACAATGGAGTGTTCTTGCACTGCTATCTCTCCTAACTGTGATTTTGACAGTTTTAGACATACAAGTTTTTACACGAGAGCGAGTAATAACTCAAAAAACACTTTCATTTATAATCTTAATAGCAATCGCTAGTATTGTGCTTCACTATTTCTATTGGCAAGTAACTTTCTTTTTTATTTATCAGATCATCATTACGCTCTCTTTTATTGTAGCACACTATTTCTCACACGTTAATAAAAAAGGTGAAGTATATCTGTTTGTCTTCGTATTCATCAGTTTAATTATGTTCTATATAAATTATTTAATTGGAAATCCCCTCCAATTCCTCTGATTTTAATAACAAAAGAGGCTCGTTAGTTGTTTAATTGATAGCACTTCAATTCAATCAACATTAAAATAGAGGAATACAATATATGAAACATAATAATAAATTCAGAGTTTTTATTCTTATTGCTATAAGCATACTTCTGATAAGCTGCGGAACAACCCAAACAGCTGCTGAAAAAATAAAGCAAATAGAGAAAGAAGGAATTATAGATAAACAAATTGAAAACCTAGAATTCAAATTCCTAGCAGATTTTGTTTATCCAATAAGCTATCCATCATTTTCCTTATCACCTTACTACAACGTAATAGTTTCTCCTGATACGATTAAGTCTCACCTACCCTATTTTGGACGTGCATACAGAGCACCAATAAACACGAGCGAAAGCGGTCTGAAATTTGAAAGTACTAATTTTGAGTCTAATGTTAAAAAAGGAGAGAAGGAAGGCCTCTGGCATGTTACAATACGTACCCGTGATGCATATCGCTCTATTACTTTGTTTTTCAACATATGGAATAATGGAACAGCCCAATTAAATGTGAGCGATCAAGACAGACAGCCTATATCATTTAGTGGAACTATAGAAGTAGAAGATTTAGACAAACAAAAAAAGCCCAAATAAATGGGCTTTTTTAGTTTGTAAATAAATCGCTGGTTACTCTTATTATAA
This sequence comes from uncultured Dysgonomonadaceae bacterium, assembly GCA_964437875.1. GTDB lineage: Bacteria > Bacteroidota > Bacteroidia > Bacteroidales > Dysgonomonadaceae > UBA2632. The sequence continues at coordinate 6,750 of CAYTJC010000045.1, read as the reverse complement.
CTTATCAGCTAAGTTCTTAGGTAAGTAAAACGTATCATTTTTATCTATATACACTGTAACTGACCCTAAGTTAAATGTTTTTCCATTAAGCATAGCTACAGAAGAAAAAGCAGGTATTCGCAGGGTGTTTTTTTTATTTTTCACAACCAAAACAGGAATATCTGAATCCTTATCTTCAATCGAGTACTTCATACCATCAAATACATCTGTGTGCTTTGCAAAAATACGTTGAGTCATTTCAGGAAGTGGAGTTTTCAATCCAGACACTTTGAAAAGATAGTCGTTTATTTCTGTATTTTTAAGATGGCCCATTGGCACATCTCCATTTGGATGATATGCTGCAAGCAACACTTCCTCACCCGTGTGCCCCCCAGTTGTAAATCCAAAACACATTTTAGAATTCATAATATCTATAATATTTTTTACTAAGCTATTACTGTTGGAAACTTCCGTATAATCTCCCTTTTTATAGTTTTTTGAAGATAGTAAGGATGCTAACTCCTCATCTGTAAGATCAACGTCAGTATGTTTTTTAAATTCACTCTTAAAATCCTCAGGTTTTACATTTATAATCTTTTGCTCTATACCCGAAGCAGTTAGTTTGTATTTTGAGACTTCACCAAATAGTTGTTCTAAAGTAAGAGTGTCATACCCTCTGCATTCTCTTTTACCAATTGTGATTCCACTATTTCCATGGTCAGAGAGTATAATTACTGCAGTTTCACCATCTTGTTTCGCAAATTCAATTGCTTTACCTACTGCCTCGTCAAAAGCAAGGTATTCTGTTATAATCCCTACAGGATCGTTGCCATGAGCAGCCCAATCTACTTGACTTCCTTCCACCATCAAGAAAAATCCATTCTCTTTCTTTGAAAGAATATCTATTGCTTTCTCTGTCATTTCAGATAATGATGGAGTGAGATCAGGATCACGATCAAGATCGTAAGGCAAAGCTCTATCGCCAAAAAGTGCCCAAAGAGGATTGTCTTCACTGTAGTTTAACATAGCATCTTTATCATTCTGTATGAGTGTGGTGCCATTATTTTGGAAATGCTGTTTAATATCTTCAGTCAAAATGCGATTTCCACCACCAAACATCACATCCAAATTCTGGTAAGCCATTTGAGGTGCAAGAGCATTATAATTTCCTCTGTTGTAATGGTGTGCTGCGCAATCTGCAGGGGTTGCATGAGGGAATTCACAAGTTACAACCAATCCTGTAGCCTTGTTATTTTCAATTCGTGATGCTTCAAGGATAGTAGCCAATGGTTGATAAGCCATTGTTGAGTCTAATGGATACAAATCATTTAAAGGATCATGAACAGGATATATGGATACATGGCCTGTACGCGATGGAATACCTGTCATGTAGCACGATGTTGTGGGTGCAGAGTCACCAATTGGAGCATTTGATGAAAATGTGGAAACAGTTCCTGTAAAATAAGGATCTACATGAAGTCCTTCGCCCATATTATTATAAACCTTGTACCACCGGGCAGCAGAATATACGCCTATGGAAGTGCCATCAGGAATCATAAGTATTACATTTTTCACAGGCTTTACTTCTTTAGCAAAAGCAAGCGTTGTTAAAAATATAAATAGCAGAAGTAGATTTGTCTTTTTCATACCTAAATTATTTTATTCGTTTATTGAGAATAAAGATACAATATTTTTACCGCATAAGCCTCTCATTTTAATCTTTAAAGAACTGAGTTTATCTTGATTTAACCATTATATAACATTTATGGATAATCTAAGATGACTATAAATTAGTATTTTTGTACAAATTGAAATTTTACAACTATGACCGATAATAAGAAACCCCTCATTCTCATAACCAATGATGATGGATTTAGAGCAAAAGGAATACGCACACTTACTGCGTATCTAAAAGATATAGCAGACATTATAGTGTTTGCACCAGACCAACCTCAATCGGGTATGTCAAGTGCAATTACGTCAATCAACCCATTGCGCTATTTTTTATATAAAGAAGAAGACAATGTAACAACTTACGTTTGCAACGGAACGCCTGTTGACTGCGTGAAATTGGCAATGAATGTTTTAAACAAAAAGCCCGACATGATTTTCTCAGGCATCAACCATGGCTCAAATGCAGCCATCAGTGTCCTCTATTCTGGCACAATGGGGGCTGCAATTGAAGGTTGTATTTTTGGAATACCCTCAGTGGGCATGTCGCTGTGCGACTTTGGCTCCGAAGCAGACTTCTCTCAAAGTGGCATAATAGCAACTAAAATAGCAGAAAAGGTGTGGAAAGAAAAACTACCCAAAGGTGTTTGTTTAAATGTAAATGTACCCAAAGGTGATGTTAAAGGCATCCAAATAGCCACACAAACTCAGGGTAAATGGACCAATGAGTATTTTGCCTCAAAAGATGCAGGCCAAAGAGACGTCTTCTGGTTGCGCGGATATTTTGAAAATTGGGAAGAAGGCAATAAAAATAGCGATGAGTGGGCATTAACTAATGGATTTGCTGCAGTTGTTCCAGTCAAGATTGATATGACTCACTATGAAACAGTTGATCAATTAAAGCACTGGGAAAAGGAAATCACAGCTGATTAAATAATCATCTACTCTATTTATCAAATTTCTTTACACAGAAACAACTCAGAGAACATCTATGAAATATTACATCATTGCGGGAGAAGCTTCCGGGGACTTGCATGCATCTAACTTGATGCAAGCGATAAAAAAAGAAGACAAAAACGCTGACTTTCGTTTCTTTGGTGGCGACTTAATGCAACAAGTTGGAGGAACTTTAGTGAAACACTATCGGGAGCTTGCCTTTATGGGCTTTGTTCCTGTATTACTAAACCTTAGAACAATTCTCAGAAACTTAGAAATTTGCAAGAAGGACATTGTTAAGTATTCACCAGACGTAGTGATTCTTGTTGACTATCCAGGTTTTAATTTAAAGATAGCAAAATACTTAAAAACCAACACATCCATCGCTGTCACATACTATATTTCACCCAAAATATGGGCTTGGAAAGAGTATCGAATCAAAGATTTTAAAAAATATGTAGATCAGATGTTGTGCATACTTCCGTTTGAAGTTGATTTCTATAAAAAGCATAACTATCCCGTTAGTTATGTAGGCAATCCCACGGTAGATGCAATTGAAAATAGATCGGACAAGAATCAAACCTTCGAAGAGTTTATCGCTTTGAATAAACTAGTGGACAAACCTATCATTGCAATATTAGCAGGGAGTAGAAAACAAGAAATTAAAGACAACCTACCTCTGATGCTCAAAGCAATTGAAGTTTTTAAGAGCCACCAAGTAGTTATTGCAGGTGCACCTGGTATAGAGAAAGACTTTTACAATAAAGCCCTGAATGATAAAAATGCTACTTTACTATTTGACCAAACCTACAATCTGCTTGCTCAAGCAAATGTAGCATTAGTAACCTCTGGCACAGCCACTCTTGAAGCAGCTTTGCTAAATGCACCTCAAGTTGTGTGTTATAAAACACCCATTCCTAAAGTAGTCTATTGGGTATTCAAAAATATGCTACACACACCCTATATTTCTTTGGTAAACCTGATTGCAGGAAAAGTAGTAGTAAGAGAGTTGTTTGCAAAGTTCTTTACGATAGAGAATATTCACGATGAAACAGAAAAACTATTGTTTGACCCTGAGTATCGCGAAAACATGCTAAAAGAATATCAACAAGTTCAAGAAACATTGGGTACTGAAAATGCATCAAGCAAAGCTGCAAAATTAATATATGATCGTTTGTCGAACATATAATACTTCGAATATTCTTAAGGAAAACAAGATCAAAAGAGCAATCTTTTTTTGTTTTATCTGTTTTTTTCGTTTTCTTTGTATATTATCAACAATTATTAAAATATAACCACATGAAAATCGGAATTCTAACATCAGGCGGAGACTGCCCAGGCATAAATGCAACCATCAGAGGAGTTGGCAAAACAGCTATCAACCATTACGGAATGGACGTAATAGGTATTCACAATGGTTTTTCAGGATTATTACACAAAGATACCTCAATACTAACAGAACGTTCTCTTTCAGGAATTTTAAATCTTGGAGGAACTATTTTGGGTACAGCTAGAGAAAAAGTGTTTCGTAAATTGATTACTTCACTCGACGAGGAAGATCGCAATTCAATTAAAAGGGCCTATCATGAATTGGGTTTAGACTGTCTAGTCTGTATTGGCGGTAATGGAACACAACGCACCACATGGATGCTTTCTGAAATGGGACTGAATGTAGTGGGTGTTCCAAAAACTATTGATAATGATGTATATGGAACAGATATAACATTTGGGTTTGACACTGCGGTAGGTATAGCCACTGAAGCCATCGACAGACTTCACTCTACTGCGAGCTCACACAGGCGTGTGATGGTGATTGAGCTGATGGGACACCATGCTGGTTGGATTACTCTTAATAGTGGTATGGCTGGTGGTGCAGATATTATACTCCTTCCAGAGTTGGGATACAACATGAAAGTAGTTATTGACAAAATAAACGAACGCTTAAAGATGGGCAAGCCCTACTCTATTGTAGCAGTTGCCGAAGGAATAGAAATACATGGAAGCAAAATGAGACCTGCAAGCTACTTTGCACATCATATTGAGAAAGAAACAGGAATAGAAACTCGTGAAACAGTGTTAGGCTATGTTCAAAGAGGTGGTTCTCCCTCACCGTTCGACAGAACTCTTGGAACAGAGCTAGGTGGACATGCTACTCAACTTATTTCTGAAGGAAAGTTTGGTAGAATGGTTTCTGTAAAGGGACGTGGCATAAGTGATGTACCCTTATCTGAGGTGGCAGGTAAACTACGATTAGTAAAGCCTGACAACAACTTAATAATTCAAGGTAAGAGAATTGGTGTTTCATTTGGTATAGCAGAAGATTAAAGCATTTTTTTTATTTGATGTAACTAAAATAGTAATTCGCATAAAAAACTCCTTATCTTAAAAAGACAAGGAGTTTTTTTATGCAATGTTTTAAAGAAGATTCTGCTTAATCTTGCTATCTCTACATCTAAGGTAATCTTACTTTAGATCCAAAGATTTCGGTAAGTCAGCATCTTCTTTAATTTCCACTTCTTCTGTATTGTCTATTACTGTATTATTTTCATCAACAATCGAAGCAAGTAACTTGTCCTTAAAGTCTGAATCCTCCTCAATACTTTTAAGTGCTTTTTCAGCAGCTTTCTGATGTGATTCTTTTTTTGAATAACCAACACCATCTCCCGATTCTATGTCAGCTATAAAAACACTTGAATGAAATATAGGGTTGTGCTTAGCGTCGTAATAAGAATCAGTCACATCAAACCTTACATCTAATTTGTATTTCTGTCCCCACTCTATCAGTCTCGATTTAAAATCAATTTCAGTTTTTACAACATCTTCAAAATCGAGGTGTTCCTCGATAAGGGTATTAAACACGAACTTCTTAGCTACTCTATATCCCTGATCTAAATAAATAGCAGCTATTAAAGCTTCAAGAGCATCACCATACATATTAGTATTATGCGCAACATTGCGTGTTGAAGTTACTAATAAATCTTCTAACCCCAACTCTACAGCCAATTTATTCATTGTCTCACGTTGCACAATGCGTGAACGCATATTGGTAAGGAATCCTTCTTTTTTATTTTCAAATTCTTTGTAGAGTATATCAGCAATAATAGCATCTAAAATAGCATCGCCCAAAAACTCGAGCCGTTCATTATTCACCCATTTACCATTATGAAGTCGAATAGAAGATGACTTATGTGCTACCGCTTGTTGATATAGAGAAATATCGTGAGGATAAAATCCGACTATCTTATAGAATGTAAGATAGGGCTCCTTCCCCTTGCGTGGAATAGCCCTTATCTTTTTGTATAGTTTTGTTATCACATTTACTCTGTATATTTCTTAAGAATTACGCTTGCATTATGACCTCCAAACCCAAAAGTATTGGATAGTGCCATGCGTATTTCTCTTTTCTGAGGTTTATTGAATGTGAAGTTTAAGTTATAATCAATTTCTGGATCCTCATCCCCTTCTTCAAAGTTGATGGTGGGTGGAACAATTTGGTCTCTTATTGCCAAAATGCAAAACATAGCCTCAATTGCACCTGCTGCACCAAGAAGATGGCCCGTCATAGATTTAGTTGCACTAATGTTTAACTTATAACTATGCTCACCAAAGACATCAAGTATAGCCTTTGTCTCCGAAATGTCTCCTACAGGAGTAGAGGTACCATGTACATTAATATAATCAATTTCATGAGGCTCAATCTCTGCATCTTCCATTGCATTTCTCATCACAAGCTTAGCACCCACTCCATCCGGATGTGAAGCTGTGAGATGATACGCATCTGCAGACATTCCAGCTCCTAAAACTTCAGCATATATTTTTGCTCCACGGGCTTTAGCATGTTCATACTCCTCCAAAATAAGAGAAGCAGCACCTTCGCCCATCACAAACCCATCACGACTTTTACTAAAAGGTCTTGATGCAGTTTCAGGCGAATCATTGCGGGTAGAAATAGCATGCATAGCATTAAATCCACCTACTCCAGCAGCTGTTATAGCAGCTTCTGCGCCACCAGTAACAAAAGCATTTGCTTTGCCCAATCTAATAAGATTGTAAGCATCTGATATAGCGTGTGTTGAGGAAGCGCATGCAGACACTGTAGCATAATTAGGACCACGCAGTCCGTAAATCATAGAGATGTGCCCTGTGGCAATATCTGCTATCATT
>CAYTJC010000044.1:1969-9759 GCA_964437875.1 uncultured Dysgonomonadaceae bacterium | reverse complement strand
AAGAACAAGTTGAAAAGTTTTATGATATCGTGCATATTCACAATGAATATAGAGACTACGACTTTAAGAAGAATCTTGAAAGTAAAATGGGTTTATGCGAATCGGCTGAAAAATTGATTGAGGAAAATGATATTGTATCTGCTTTTCATCAACTTCAAAAACTACACAAAGACTGGCGCGACATAGGTCCAGTGGCCAGAAAAGATAGAGAGTTGATATGGCAAAGATTTAAAGAAGCATCGGCAGAAATAAATAGAAAATATCAAGACCGTATCGAATTGCTAAAAGCGCAAGAGGGTGAAAACTACGAAAAGAAAATTGCATTGTGCGAAACACTTGAAGCAATTGATTTAGAAGCACTAAAAACCACAAGAGATTGGGAGGCAAAAACACGCCAAGTACTTAATTTGCAAACCGATTGGAGGGAAATCGGTTATGCACCAAGAAAAGTGAATGCTAAGATTTTTCAACGCTACCGTGCAGCTTGCGACAAGTTTTTTAAAGGTAAAAATGCTTACTATCAATCAATACGTGGCGAACTTGACGAGAACTTGAAGAAGAAAATAGAGTTGTGCGAACGTGCTGAAGAAATGAAAGAAAGCCAAGATTGGAAAAACACTACCTCAGACATGATTGCCATCCAACGCGAATGGAAAGAAATTGGCATGGTGCCACGCAAAAACTCTTCAAGCATCTGGAAACGTTTTATTACTGCATGTGACTACTTTTTTGAACAAAAGAAACTTCACACAAAATCAATTAGACAAGAAGAAGCAGAAAACCTTGAGCTAAAAAGAGAGATTACTGATAAGATAAAGAATATTGACACGGCCCTTTCTACTGAAGAAGCTCATGATAAACTAAAAGAGTTGATGAGTGAATGGCATGCAATAGGTTTTGTGCCTTTCAAAGAGAAAAACAATGCACATAACGAATTCTCTGCTGCAACAGATGCACAATACTCACGCTTAAAAATAGACAAGTCTGAACGAAAGTTGGAGTCGTTCAAATCCAATATATCAGAAATGACGAAGTCAGACCGCTCGCGTGGACAAGTTTTCCACGAGCGTGACAAACTGATGCGTCAATTTGAAAGAATGAAATCTGAACTTAAGACTTATGAAAATAATATTGGCTTCTTGTCTAGTTCATCTAAAAAAGGGAACGTACTTTTGGATGATATGAACAGCAAGATAGAAAAAATTAAAGCTGAGTTAGAGCTGATTGTGAAAAAGATAGATGCAATAGATGAAAAAATCTAGTTTTAGCATATAGAGCATAGTAAAGGGGGGATGTATATTAAATACATCTCCCTTTTTTCATGCCTACCTTTTACTCTTTGTTTATGGGCAATTTTCACAATCTTATGATAAAACTCAACCTAACACCTATTCATAAAAACTGAACTATTGCCTCTAACGAGGCGTTTTGTATGACACTCTCATTATTCTAAAGTTTGATAAATGTCAATTTGCAAATAATAGGTGACTATTTTTTACAATTCACTCTAAGATGGGCTATATAACAAGTGGAAATCAAATTGTACGCATACAACCCGACATTCATCTGTTGAAAACAGAATCTACGGCCGTAGAAATGTTTTGAACCCCCAAAACAGCTCATTGTAATGGCTACTATTGACAATAAAAGACGTAAAAAGTGAAAAAGCAATCTGTGATTCAAGAATCGACTGATGAAAAGAGAATTTTACGGAAGAAATTGGAGTTTTATAAAGTGAGGTTCCAATAAATGGACCAACAAAAAGAGAATTATGTAATTTCAAACATTTTGTAGACGATGGATGCGGCTTACTAACACCTATTCGTCTTAGCATAGATACCCCTAACTACAATTGAAATTAAAAATTGATTCACAGTTATTTTAACTAAGACATTAGAAGCCACCAATTTTGTCTTTATTCGCAGAAAACTTTATCCTTTCTACTTACTTTTATGTATATTTGCAGCAAAATAGTCAAAACTCAAGAAACACTACTCTGTAGTAGTATAGGTTTAAAATACACTTTTCATGAAAAAATTTAAGTTAATCAACAACGTTGTAGGGTGGTTGGTTTTTGTAATTGCTGCAGTTGTTTACTTAATGACAATTGAGCCGACAACTAGCTTTTGGGACTGTGGAGAATTTATAACCTCAGCCTATAAATTGGAAGTGGGTCACCCTCCAGGTGCTCCTTTTTTTATGCTCACAGCCAATGCTTTCACACAGCTCACCTCCAACCCCGAAAATGTTGCTGTATTGGTCAATGCCATGTCGGCCTTGTTGAGTGCTCTCACCATATTGTTTTTGTTTTGGACGATAACACACCTAACACGAAAGCTTGTTTTAAAAACTAATCAGCAGTTCTTGACGCTCAGTCAAACAATTGTGGTAATTGGTAGCGGATTGGTAGGTGCTCTTGCATACACATTTTCAGACACCTTTTGGTTTTCGGCTGTGGAGGCCGAGGTATATGCATTTTCATCCATGTTTACAGCTCTCGTGTTTTGGCTCATACTTAAATGGGAAGACAATGCCCACAAACCACATTCGGACAAATGGATAGTACTCATTGCTTATATGATGGGATTATCTATAGGTGTTCACTTATTGAACTTACTTTGTATTCCTGCCATAGTACTTATCTATTATTACAAGATAAATGATTCAGTTAATTGGAAAAGCACAGCCATTACGTTGCTATTTTCTTTTGGATTGATTGCTGTATTAATGTATGGTATAATACCAGGATTCACCAAAGTGGGTGGATGGTTTGAGCTGGTATCAGTAAATACATTTGGAATGTCTTACAACTCAGGGCTTTTTATCTATCTCATAGCCTTAGTAGGTACCATAGTTTGGAGCATATTAGAAACAATGTCTCAAAAACCCAACATGTCGAGAGTGAGAATCACCTTTCTACTCGCACTGAGTTTATCGGGAGTTGTTTTTATAGGCGACAGTATATGGTTGTGGTTACTACTTATTGGCGGAACACTCCTTTTTATATTTAAATCGAGAAAGGCTAATGTGAAATTAATCAATCTCACAATGACTTGCCTTTTGGTGATACTTGTTGGATACTCATCTTTTGCATTAATACCTATTAGATCAATTGCAAATCCGCCAATGGACCAAAACTCGCCTGAAGATGTATTTAGCTTAGCTAGATACCTTAACCGCGAACAATATGGAGACAGACCATTGGTATATGGACGTACTTTTGCTTCTGATGTAGAAAGAAAAGCAGATGGAAGCGTAGCTGCAGCCTCAGAAAAAAAGAAATATGACAAGGTAGTTAAATCATCGCCCAATGAAAAAGACCGTTATGTTGCAACCACCACTTCTACCTATAAATATACCAACTCAATGTTGTTTCCTCGCATGCACTCATACAGCGGAAACCCAAGTTTTAGTAATCATATAAACGGTTACAAAATGTGGGGAGGAATAAAGAATGAAAACCAAACACCAACGATGTTGGACAACATACGGTTTTTATTTTCCTATCAGCTGAACTACATGTATTGGCGTTATTTTATGTGGAACTTCTCTGGCAGACAAAATGATGTGCAAGGCGATGGAGGTATTACTCGTGGAAATTGGATTACAGGTATATCATTTATTGATGAACACGTGTTAGGCTTAGGGACACAAAAAAATATAGCCCCCGAAGTTGCCGACAATAAAGCTAGAAATATCTATTTTATGCTCCCTTTTATACTGGGCATAATTGGAATTATATACCAGTTGCGACTGAAAGAGAAAGGTTTGAAAAGCTTTTCAGTAGTATTCTTGCTGTTCTTCATGACAGGCATTGCTATTGTAATCTATTTAAACCAAACACCATTTGAGCCCCGTGAAAGAGACTATGCCTATGCGGGGTCGTTCTACGCCTTTACCATTTGGATTGGTATGGGGGTAGCTGGCATTGCTGGTTTTTTACGCAAATACTTAAATAATACAGCTTTGGCTGGAGGTATTGCTACTCTGATAGGCATATTAATTCCTATTCAAATGGCAGGACAAAATTGGGATGATCATGATCGTTCAGGAAGATACTCTGCAAGAGATATTGGAAGAAACTATCTTACAAGTGTTGCCACAGACGGCATCATATTTTGTAATGGTGATAACGATACTTTCCCATTATGGTATGTACAAGAAGTAGAAAATTTCAGAACAGATGTGCGTGTTTGCAATCTAAGTTATTTGCAAACTGAATGGTATATAGATCAGATGGTTCGTACAGCTTATGAATCAGATCCTCTTCCCATATCATGGACGCGTAGTCAATATTCAGGTGACAGAGGAACTCACGCCTATTTGTTTACTCGTAAACAAATAGAAGATGTGTTGCAAGGAAACGACATTCCTAGAATGCAATATGGTAACTATTTTGATGCAGCAGCCTTTAAAGATGAGATGTCACTTACAAAAGTGATGCAAGACTTACGTGATGGAGTGAAGCCACCCAACAACCCATTTGTTCAAGATGGAGGTGTAATACCTTCAGACAAGCTATACCTTGATGTAGATACAAACAAAGTTGACTGGGCAGCACTTCATGCAGCACCTTCTAGCAAAATGACTGTTAATCTGCAAGGAAAATCAGGATTGTATCGCCAAGAGTTGATGATTCTAGAGTTGCTTTCCAACATTAATGAAGGAAACTGGGAACGCCCCTTGTATTATGCAACTACTGTAGGACATGATACCCATTTGAACATGACTCCCAATTTTTCACTCAATGGATTAACTTACCGTGTTACCCCAGGAAGACCATTAAGTGGTGGTGTAAATACAGAGGTGATGTTTGACAACATGATCAATAAGTTTAAGTGGGGCGGATTTGATAATCCAAAAGTCTATTTAGATGAAAACAATAGACGTATGTTTAGTCAAATGCGTAATTTGTTTGCTATGCTCATTGAGGCGCTTATTTCTGAAGGTGAAAATGAAAAAGCACTTATCGCACTTGATAAATGCTTAAAAGTTTTGCCATCTTCAAGTATGCCCTTTGGACATGAAGCAATTCCACTCATAGAAGCATACATGCATTTGGGTAAAAATGAGCAAGGTGAAGCCATCATAGAAGAGATGGAGAATAGAATACATCTAAACTTAGATTGGTACAATCGTCTTTCGCCAAAACAAATGATGAACAACTCGTCAAACATCTTGCATCAAAATCTTGGGGTTTTGGTAAGACTCACAATGCTTTACCAAATACACGATCAAGAGAAATATGCATCGCATGTTGACGACCTTTTGAGCAGATCTCAATTTTACTATAATCAAGGGCTAGGCTCATTGGCCAATACGGTGTTGAAAGAAGTTACAGATGGTACTATTCGTGGCTACTATTCAGCTGGCGAAGATACAATAAAGCGAGAAATAGAAGAAAAAGCTATGCAAAAGTCGCTTCGACTAATGGAACAATACAGTCCAGAGCTCCTACAGCATTACAACAATGCACAATAATAACAGACCACATAAATAAAAAAAGGATGTTTGCAGATATATATATTCTACAAACATCCTTTTCTCAATACTACCTTATGTTAATTGAGCAACCACCAAAGATATACAGAATGCTTTTTCCTAAAAGCATCTGGAGAATCCCTATTGAAAATAAAAAAATGGTTTATCTTACTTTTGACGATGGACCCATTCCTGAAGTTACCCCTTGGGTATTGGACATTTTGGATAAATACCAAATAAAAGCTACTTTTTTTTGTGTTGGTGATAATGTATTTAAATATCCAGAGAACTATAACGAAATATTGAAACGTGGCCATAAAGTGGGAAACCATACACACAACCATCTGCAAGGATGGAAGACCTTTGGGACTAAGTTTGTAAACAATGTAAAGCATAGCAGCAACTTTATTAAGTCTAAGCTATTTAGACCTCCTCATGGACACATGTTTATTTATCAGCTCACGCACCTCCACTTGATAGGATACAAAACAATTATGTGGGATGTGGTAACACGAGATTATAGCAATCGCTTGACTCCTCCACAAGTATATAACATTGTGAAAAAATATACACGAGACGGATCCATTATAGTATTTCATGACTCAGTAAAAGCCAAAAACAATTTAAAGTATGCTCTACCTCGCTCTATCGAATGGCTTTTGAAACAAGGATATACTTTTGGGGTAATTGAATAGTTTATTCAATTACTACTCACCCAATTGTGCTCTCATATTTTATTGACGCCATTCATTTAAACATAAAATCTTCAAACATGCTAAACAAACTAGTAGCTATAGAGCCAGTAAGCTTGATTCCAAGCGCAGAAAAACAACTCCACAATTTTGCTGAAAAAGTAGTAATGCACCAAGATATACCTGCCAACAATAATGAAATTCTCAAACGAATTGGGGATGCTGATGCAATATTATTAAGCTACACAACCACTTTGACTAAAGAAGTGTTGGAGAAGTGCGGCAATTTAAAATACATTGGAATGTGTTGCTCACTTTACTCTCCCGAAAGTGCCAATGTGGATATAATCTATGCCAATCAACAAGGTATTACTGTTACCGGAATCAGAGATTATGGTGATGAAGGTGTTGTAGAGTATGTGGTAAGTGAGCTTGTGAGATGCCTGCATGGATTTGACGCAAATCCTGATGGAACGCAAGCTAAACCTTGGAATGAAATTCCTGAAGAGATAACAGGCTTAAACTGCGGAATAGTTGGCTTAGGAAAGTTGGGAGGCATGATTGCAGATGCTTTGTCTTTTTTTGGGGCAAAAATCAAATACTTTGCACGCAGTGAAAAGGAAGATGCAATAAGAAAAGGCTATCAATTTCTACCACTTGCAGATTTGCTAGAACAAAGCGAAGTTGTTATCTGCAGTTTGAATAAAAACACTGTGCTGCTTTACCAAGAAGAGTTTGAAAAACTGGGTAATCACAAAATACTATTCAACGTAGGTCTTTCACCTGCATGGGATTTACAACCGTTTGAAGAATGGCTAAACAATGAAAGCAATCGATGCTTGTGTGACTCCTTAGGAGCACTCGGCAATGATAGCTTGCTCAATCATGCAAATGTGAGGTGTATGAATGTTTCTGCAGGCAGAACACGCCAAGCCTTTGACAGATTGAGCGAAAAAGTTATCCATAATCTTTCAGAATACAATGGGTGAAGCAATATTCCGCAATGTATTAACAACACTCCAACCTGCAATATCAGAAGTTTCACTGTAAACAGATAGCTTTACAGTCACCCCATCACTTTTCAATGTAATAGAGTGTTCGTCACCAACATAGCCTAGTATAGAGTTAATAGACACATTGATTTTGTTAGTGCCCACTGATGCTAATGCTGCTGCAACTGAAACATTTACCTTGGTAGGGAAAAGTGCAATTGCTTCTTTGGCATTACCGTTAAATACTTCTCTTTCTTCTGTTTTCAATTGCTCATTATACACTTTTGTGTTGACAAGTGATTTGGGAGATTTTTCTGTCCTAAAGTTTACAGAAGAATCTCCCATCAAAGATATTGTTCGCATTACATCCAAACCTCCAATTGCACCTGAAGGGATATATACTTTCACTCCATTATTGAGAGCTGCTTTCTGTACATTTTCATAAAACTCTTCATCGGCAAAGGCTCCAATGGATAGAGGAACTATAGAAGAACCTTTTTCTAAAGCAAACAGTGCAAAACTTTTTAGGGCATCAGGAGTTGAAGTTTCATCAATGTGATCAGCTTTCAGAGCCAACAACTCGTTCATTGATATAAAAGCCGTACAACTATAATCTTTTTGAACA
>CAYTJC010000044.1:0-1959 GCA_964437875.1 uncultured Dysgonomonadaceae bacterium | reverse complement strand
AACATCGTTTATTTTATCAGCAAGATATTAGGCCTTCTCAATAGTTCGAGACAATGTGCCAATTAGTCTATAATTTGGTAACAAACCATTGACGAGAGCATCAACAACAATTTCGGCAAGTTTACCACAACCAACAATTGATAATGTTTTAATATTCATAGTACAGACGTTTTATCAGTTAAGAATGTATAGCTTTATATAGAATGCTGTTCTATACAATGTTTGTAATGTCAAAATTAATTGAGAAAAATTAAAAATCACTCTTTCCCCTCTTCTATTAGCTTAGCTGCTTCGCAAACTTCTTCGTACCATTTTTCGCCAAACTTACGTATCAAAGGCTCTTTCAAAAACTTATAAAGTTCAACCCCCTCTTTCTTCCCTAACTTAATTGCAGCATTACATACAGACCATTTATGATAGTTTACAGCAGTAAAGTCACGGTATTTTTGCAAACGTATTGGATAAAGGTGACAGGAAATTGGTTTTTGAACAGATATCCGTCCTTGTCGATATGCATTTTCTATGACACATTTACATACACCATCTTCATCAAAATATGTAAACACACACTCTTTGCCATTAATAATGGAAGTCACTAGTTCACCATCGTAATCTTTATAAGAAATACCTTGCTTATCAATAAGTGCTTGTGCTTTTGAAGATAGTTCATCCCAAATAAGTGGCAGTATTTCATTAAGTTGGTCATTTTCTTCTATTTCTAGCGGTGCTCCAGCATCGCCATCTACACAACACTCGCCTTTACATTTGCTAAGGTCGCATATAAACTGTGTTTCTAATACATCTAAAGAGATGATTGTATCGTCTATTTGTAACATATTCATTTTATAATTATAATCTTAAATATTTTGAACTTTATTACTCCCTTTTGCCTGATATAAATGAAGTAAATAAACAAGGATGCTCAAGCTAAAGAGCCCTACAAAAACAAAAGCTGATGAAATGGGAGGATTTTCCATAAACTGATAAACTGAATTCTCTTTAAAGAAAAAATTGAATGTAACTACTAATGCATTATTTAGGAAATGAGTCAATATGGGTATCCATAAATTATTTGACCACAAAAACAGATATCCCAAAATAACACCTAAAGCAACACGTGGCAAAAAACCATAAAACTGCAAGTGCATTAAGCTAAATATAAATGCAGTCATCCATACACCAATGTGTTTGTTTTTAAAGAGTTTTACTATTAATTGTTGTATCACACCTCTAAAGAAAAACTCCTCTGCTATTGCAGCAAAAACACCTATAAAGAGTAAATTACCCAAGTAATCCCAAATGGATGATCCAGCAAGTAAAAGATTGGTTGTTTCTTCAGCAGAATTCTCCAAGTTTTGCATCCAAGACTCCAAACCGCTCAACCATTCGGGTAATATAAGCAACTGATTTATCTGTGTGAGTAAAGATATAAAGGGCATTGATGCAGTTAGAATTAAAAAGGCTAAAATAGAAAGATAAAAAGTATTAGTTGCATGATTAAGTCCAAAAAAAGACGCTGGTTTATGGCCACTCCATACAGCAAGTGTATAAGCTGGCAAAAAGAACATAAACCCCATTTGAATAGCAGAGCTTATCCTAATTCCCCAAGCTGACATCATAAATTGTTCACCCAAAAACCCATTGATAGCAACAACAAAGCTGCTTGCAAGAAAAAGACCTGCTATACAGAATATGAAAAGATATAATATCTTTGAGTGTGTGCTAGTATTTTCAAAAGCTTCCATTGAACAGTATAATTTAGGGTGCAAAGATACAAAAGATTGACTCAATAAAAACAAACCGCGCATTTCAAATTGAATAGAATTCACACCAATAACTATATTTATTGACAATAAAAAGTATGATGCTAGTTTGTAAACAAAACTATTTTCATTACCTTTGCACCGCTTTGCGCAATCTCTGTTGAGACGGTCTCTGACATATTGCGTTATAGAAACG
>CAYTJC010000043.1:0-9803 GCA_964437875.1 uncultured Dysgonomonadaceae bacterium | reverse complement strand
GAATGGGTTGGTTGCTGTGCTCATATACTTTCAAGATAGATTCTACGAGCATCACAACGGTGTCTGCCTCATTGTAGTTTATTTTGTTGGAAGCATTGTTTTCTGTTAGGTTCTCGGTAGAGAGAAACAGCAATCTGTTGTTGGCAATCCAGCTTTCCATTTCACCGTTTTTGGTGTCTGTTAGTTGCAGTGGGTGCGTTTGCCAATCCATAATAGTGAATAGGTTTTCTTCGTAAAAGAACTTAGAGGGAAACGATGCAATATCTGTGTGCATGCGTCCTTGGTGTATGAGTTGCGAGTAGGCGTGTGACCATTTGTTCTTTTTGCAAGTTTGCAATAGTCGCTCAAAGAATGAGATACGGCAATCTTGAATACCTACATCCAGCAGTGATTGCTCTTTGATGGACGAACTGTATTCGTTTTGCAGCACAATGGTGGCCAATTGATTGTGGTCGCCAATGAGGATGAACTTCTGTACTTTGGACAGAACTCCCATTAGTTGCGGTTCTAATATTTGCGAAGCTTCATCGATGATGGCTACATCAAAGTTTTTGAGATTGAAGAGCTCTTGTCTGCCATTGATGGACGAGAGTGTGGAGATGAAGATGCGGGTTTTTGTAATTTCTTGCAAAAGATCGGCTCTGTTGGCAGATTTCTCTGAAATGTTTTGCAACAGTCTGTGTCTGTATGCGTCATCGCAAGACAACTCTGTTCCCACACGTATAAATTTATCGCACGCTCCGTTTTCGCACCCAAATGCTGCATTCACAGCTTCGCACAATTCATTCACAGCACGATTGGTGTAGGCCAACACCAAAATGTCTTTTGATTTATCGGCATGATAGTTCTCAATCAATCTGCGTGCAAATATGGATGTTTTGCCTGTGCCAGGAGGGCCAACAATTAAGAAATAGTTGTCGGCAGCCATTGCTTTACTAATCACTTGGTCGGTGTAGGGAATAGATGCATCTTGCTCAATTTGGGAGGCTGTGGGCGAGGTGATACCCAGCAAGAGCGATCTTTTATCGCGCGATGCACTTAAGAATGAGAAGAGACTCTTGTACATACTGTTGTACGATGAGTCCATGGTGTCGTGCTCTATGGCCCAATGGGTGTGTTGTGTAAAATGTTGCTTGTAGCGCTGTTTGTATCTAAAACGAACTTCTACTTTATCGGCACTGATGGAAGAGATTACTCCTTTCAGGATTTGATTGTTCAACACATTGTCGGTTTCACTGTCGCGTGGATAGACAATAGATATATCTCCTTCTCGAAAGTTGACAAGGTCGTTTTGTTCTGTAGTGCGATTGAATACTATTTTCATATCGTTGGCACTGTCATCAATGGATGCAATGGTGAGATCGAAAAGCAAATCCAATGCTTCGGCACGTTCCCAAAACTCACTGTTCCACAATGCAGCCACACCCACAGGAGACTCGTGAGCTATGTCGCCAATCTTTTGCAGGTAGAGCTCTTTGGATATGAATTGCACAAAGCGATAGAAATAAGTTCTCTCTAATGGGGTGCATTGGGTAAGGGTGTCTTCAACTTTCTTGATCTTTTGAACAAAGAAATCGGGCACTCTGCTTGATGGGTCTATCATTATGCGGAGACTCCTAAATAGATCTTGCACATCGGAAACTGTGCCTTGGCTAATGGTATATTCATTGTACACAATGAGATTGCGCAAGTTCAAGATTTCTTTTTCGAGGTTTTGATAGATGGCAGCAAAACGCAAGTTCTGACCAGGGTGATCGCCTGCAGAGTAGAGTATAGCTGCATCTATGTTGCGCGAAGTTTGATTGTACACACTTTCAATCATGAGCCTATAAACTGCTGTTTGCACTTCGTGGCCCAAAGCAATTTTTCCTGCATCGTTTGAAGGGTAGGGCAGTCGGCCCGATTTCAATTCTATTATTTTGAAAGGAGTGTCACCATTCCCTGCTTGCAATAAATCCAATCGACCTTGAAAACCATATTTCTCACTAAAGAAAGAGGGTTCTAGGGTGCATTTCTTTGGGTCGATGTTTTGTTGAGGGAAGTCGAATGCAATGACTCGTTTTATGTTGTGAAACTGACTTCTTGCCTTGTCCATAAAGTTGCGAAAATCGTGGTCAGACATTATATCTTCGCAAGTGGCATATTCAAAGGGCGATTGCTTGAATGATTGCAGAAAAACATCTTCGAACGATAGACTCTCAGGGTCTTCGGCAAAAATGAGCTCATCCAGAAAATAGTTAGCAAGATTTCCTAGCAGGAGATAACTCCTGTTTTCCATCAGCTCAAACTTATTCATAAAGTAGTTGAGGTGCGATATGCTATAGTTGTTGAAACACATGGCAATGGCCGAGGCATCTATGAGATAATCGGGTTCCAGTATTATTTTCTTAGGCACAAGATATCCTTCTTCATCTTGGGAGCAGTCAATCAAGTTGAGCTGTGCACTCTCCTTAAAGAGAGAAACTGATGGGGTGAAGATATTATTGTGTGGACTCACATTGTAGCGAACTGTTACTTGCTTGCCAGGAGTGTTCTCAACAGCACATTGTAGCAGACAGTTTTCTATGTCGATAGATAATATTTGAACACGCAGGGTGTCGTCTATCGTTATATCTGTGATTTTGTCTGTTGAGGTGTCTTTCTCTAGGGTCTCTTCAACAATTGATGTATCTATATCCGCTTCAGAGTTGCTAGTTGAGTTTTCAGCCGATAACAATTGGCACAAATCTATTATTGCTTGCTCCGATTGATTGTAAGTTTTCTGATCAATGGGTTGTTTGTTCTTTCTTTGCTCTGTTACCTTTACCCGAAAGTTTTGCAGTTGCCACTCTGTCTTTTTGGGTAGGTTGTACTTTTGAGCTATGAAGACCAACCGCGAAAAGAGTGTTGAGAATTGCATTGCTTCTTTTTGAGTTGCTTCTTTGCAAAGTCTTTCTAATAGTTGTTTTAGCTGAGCTGATTTGTCGGTGATGTTTGTAGCTGCGTCTCTGATTTGGCGAATATCGTCGAGATAGTTTTCTGTGTTGATCATGTTTCTGTGTTGGTGTTCAGGTTTGATTTAGAGCTTCAATAGTTTGGGCAGGAATATAATGAGGCCTGCTATCAATGCAGCTATTGCAGTGAAGAGAACAGCTGCAGCAGCCAAATCTTTTATCTTTTTGATGCTGGGGTGAATCTCTTTGTTGCAAGCAAAGTCCGATAGATCTTCGATGGAGGTATTCACTGCTTCCATAGCAAACATAAGGCCAATGGCTGCGCAAATAATTATCCATTCTATGGGCGATATTTGCAACCAATAGCTCATTGCAAGTGCTATGATAGTGATTATAACATAGAGTTGTGCATTTCGCTCTTCTCTGAAGAGGGTGCGCATACCACTGAATGCATAAGTGAAAGATTTTAATCTTCCTTTTGTATAGCTTGTGAAACGCTTCTTCATAACTTGAATATTGATTAAATAGTGATGAGTTGTGTGGTTAGAGTTCAGATTGATTGAGTGCTAACTCAAAAACATAGTCGTCCATAATGAAACCGTTGCCTATATCTATCTCCTCTTTTTTTACCAAAACGAAATGGTGTTTGTTGTAAAACGAAATTGCTTGGGTGTTGTGTTTGTTTACATTTAGGAAAATGGCATTGTTATTAGCTTGCATTGCTTGTTGGGAAACAAAATCTACCATTGCCTTCCCGATGCCATGGCGTTGGTAGTGGGGCGAAATGTAGAGCTTGTGAATTTTTGTTTGCTCTGTTTTGTTGTGATCTATTTGGTACGATACATATCCTACATCCACATTGTTTTTACGTGCAATGGCATATTGGTGCCCCTCGTTCATTTGTTTTTCTAATGAGGCACGGCTATACATCATCTCCATCATATAATCTATCTGCTGTGCAGACAAAATAGATGCAAATGCTACAGGCCATAAATGCTTTGCCAACTTTTTTATTGCTGGAATGTCTTGTTTATTAGCTACTACAATCTCAATCATACATTATTAAAATAATTGCTGAATCAAATGTACAAAAAATGTTTTGGTAATTAAAATGGGATTATGTAGATAGTGGACAGCGAGTAACATTCACCACAAGAATTAGTAAGTGGGGTGTCATGTGTTTTTTTAATTTGGGAGGTTCACGTTTTTTCAAATCCACGTGCCTTTTAGATTCCGAATGGTTCACGTTTTTTCAATTCCATGTGCCTTTTAGATTCCGAGAGGTTGTTGTTTTTTCAATTCCAAGTGTTTTAATGTTGCAGAGGTGTTGTCGAATTTTCAAAGTCAAATGCTTTTTAGTTGATGACTGCTCCATTTTGACAAAAAGATAGTAAAATTATCTTTTTGTGTAGTTTTAGTGAAGTTGTGCAACTTCATTTTCAGCCTAAGAGAACCTCCTGCAAGGTAAAAGTAGTTGCTTTGGACCTTAAAACAGCTTCATTGTACATCACATAGTGTGCTTTTTCACAAAAACAGGTGAAATCATTAAAAAAGCAGTTGGAAAAATGGCAAAGTGAATGTGTCGGATTCTAAATTCCACTTGACTTTTAGAATCCGAGAGGTTGTCGTTTTTTCAATTCCATGTGGATTTAAAAAAATGTGAGTTGTATTTAATTGATAAACAGAAGTATCTGTTTGACTCCATATTTATTCACTGTGATGAATGCGATAATAATATAGAATAAATTAAAATCATTTTCTATCTTTGTGGAAACGATAATCCTTACAAAAAAAAAGATTTACCTTCATGTCATCAAAATGCCCTTTGTGTGGAAAAACCAAAATAGGAGATAGCCTGTTTTGTCCAGATTGCACTGTGAAATTTAACAGTGAATATGAAGTGAATGTGCCCACCTCGGAAAACATGCATGGTGATTCAGAACAGAGAGAGATAGAAAATTCTGAGCAAAAAAATGAACCTGAAAAAGTGTTGGTAAAGTCAAGACTTGACAAGAAAGCTTGGAAAAGGCAGACAGAAGATAAAAGGTCGGATTCAGAAAAATCATATTACGAATTGTCGAAGGAGAAAAACACCAATAAAGTCCGCTTTACATTGATTGCTCTTTTTATATTGGCTGTGGTGCTTGTTGTAGCCCTAAATCTATACAACAGGCAAGTCAAAAGCGACAACTTGGAACGCTCTAAATGGGAAATGGCTCAACGTGAAAACTCGTTAGACAGTTATCTTACCTATATGGATGAATATCCTCAAGGAACCTATGTTGATAAAGCACACTCTAATATACTTTCGCTCAAAAACGATGAGGCAGAGGCCTGGCAAAACTTGCGAAGTTCTGAAAACACAATTGAGTTTACAGATTTTCTTGAACGGTATCCGCAAAGTCCGTATGAGCGACAAGTGAAAAGTAGGTTAGATTCCTTGATATGGGAATCGTCTCTGAAAGAAAATTCTGCCGAGAGTTTCTTGGATTATATAAATAAGGCTACTGCACAGAATATATCGGGAGATTATATTGGTGAAGCTCAAAAGAGATTTAAAATGCTAGTTCAATCTACACCCATTGATGAGATGGACTTAGAGCAAATAAGACACTCTGTGATTGGGTTCTTTATTGCCCTTTCAGATTTGTCACATGAAGGATTGAGTGAATACTTGAGACCTGTGATTGTAAGGTTCAATAACTCAACCAATATATCAAGTGAGAGGATGATTGGTGAGTTGATGCTGCAGGCTTCAAAAGCCGATGCTCAATCGCTCAAGTTCGATCCTGAAATAACTAAAATAAGATACGAAAAATTGGGGAATGATACATATGAGGTGAATGTGCCGCTCCAGAAAATAATGGAAGGGAGCAATAGTGGTGTAAATCAAATAAAAGGTTATATTGTTCATCTGAAACTAGATCAGGGTTTCAAGATTTTTTCTTATTACGAAACCAAACCTTACCCTACAGCTCCATAAGTGAGCCTATGCGAACAAACCACCACAGCAATTGTTTTTTACTAATATGGCATTTGAATTAACATCACAATATAAACCAACAGGAGACCAACCTCAAGCTATAAAAGCTTTGGTGGAGGGATTGAAAGACAATATTCCTTTTCAAACATTGTTGGGGGTAACGGGCTCTGGTAAAACCTTTACTATTGCCAACGTTATACAGCAGATAGACAAACCTACCTTGGTGTTGAGCCACAATAAAACATTGGCGGCTCAACTTTACAGCGAATTTAAAAGCTTCTTTCCCAACAATGCTGTAGAGTATTATGTCTCTTACTACGACTATTATCAACCTGAAGCATATCTGCCAGGTAGAGACCTCTATATAGAGAAAGATTTATCTATTAATGATGAAATTGAAAAATTGCGTTTAGCGGCTACTGCTTCCTTACTTTCGGGACGAAAGGATGTGATTGTGGTTTCGTCTGTTTCGTGTATATATGGTATTGGAAATCCAGACGATTTTAACGAAACAATTATTGAGGTGAAGGTGGGGAAGAAAATAGAACGCGATGTCTATTTGAGAAGCTTGGTAGATAGTTTGTACTCCAGAAACGAGATTGAGTTTAGCCGTGGCAACTTTCGAGTGAAGGGTGATACTGTGGATGTTTATTTGGCCTATCACGATTATATAATCCGCACCATCTTTTGGGGCGACGAGATTGAGAGTATTGAGAGTATAGACCCCCTAAATGGTACAACCATGGAACGACTGGATTCATATCGTATTTTTCCAGCTAATCTTTTTGTGACTACAAAAGAACGTATTTTTAGGGCTGTTGACGAAATACAGATAGACTTAGGGAAACAGGTTGAATTCTTCAAAGAGATAGGAAAACCACTTGAGGCCAAAAGGCTCTACGAAAGGGTGACGTATGATGTGGAGATGATAAAGGAAATAGGCTATTGCTCGGGTATTGAGAACTACTCGCGCTATTTTGATGGGCGACTACCTGGCACAAGACCTTTCTGCTTGTTAGACTTCTTTCCCAAAGATTATCTCACAGTGATAGATGAGAGCCACGTTACCATTCCGCAGATTAGGGCGATGTATGGGGGCGACCGTTCAAGAAAACTAAACTTAGTGGAATATGGTTTCCGTTTGCCCGCGGCAATAGATAACCGTCCGCTTAAGTTTGAAGAGTTTGAAGCAATAACTCCAGAGGTTATATTTTTGAGTGCAACTCCTGCCGACTATGAATTGGAAAAGTCTGAGGGTGTGGTGGTAGATCAGTTGATAAGACCAACTGGTTTGCTTGACCCGCCCATTGAAATCCGTCCGAGTTTGAATCAGATTGATGATTTGATGGAAGAGATTCAGCAGCGTATCGAAAAGGATGAGCGGGTTCTGGTTACTACCTTAACTAAACGTATGGCAGAAGAGTTGACAGACTATTTGGCGCAAAATGGTGTGAGTTGTAATTACATTCACTCTGATGTGGAAACACTGGACAGGGTGAAAATCATGGACGATTTGCGCAATGGTGTGTATGATGTGCTTATTGGTGTAAACTTGTTGCGTGAAGGGTTGGACTTGCCCGAAGTTTCTTTGGTTGCTATTCTTGATGCTGATAAAGAGGGCTTCTTGCGTTCGCACCGTTCGCTTACTCAAACAGTGGGGCGTGCTGCGCGTAATGTGAATGGAAAAGCTATTTTTTATGCTGACCGTATTACCAATAGCATGAGGAAGACAATGGAGGAAACAGAGAGAAGACGAGAAAAACAAATTGAGTATAATACAAAGCATGGCATGGTGCCTACTCAGATAAACAAGCTGAAAAGGGATTCGTCTCTTGGTCATTTTGCTAAAACTGCTGAACCCAATGCTTACATTGAGCCCGACTTTTTCGCTAATGTTGCAGAGCCTGTAGCAAGTGAGAAATATGGAGATAGCAAAGAGGATTTGAAGAAACTAATTGAAGTAACACGCAGATCTATGAACAATGCTGCTAAGAAACTAGAGTTTTTGGAGGCTGCACAATTGCGCGACCAATTGATAATGCTAGAGGATCAATTGAAGAAAAAAAAGTAGAATTGAATTAAGAGTGAAGAATTAAGAGTTATGAATGTGTTTTCGCTTTTCACTTTTCAATCACCTTACCCTTCACACATCAGAGCTATATCGTAATTCGTAATTCATAATTTTTATCACACCTCATACCTCACTTTCACACCCCATACCTCTACAAATGGGCGAAACATTTCAATGGTATTGTGAGAAGTTTCATGATACAAGTAGGTACGGCCGCTACGAATGTGCCATTTTATGTTTTAAAACATAAAAAGGGTTGAGACTCTTGTATAGTACCTTTTAGTCAAAAATAAGTTAATCAAGTGCTTACTACTTCACAAAATAATGATAAGTGTAAATAAAACATTATCTTTACCCGCAAATTCGCATAAAATAGAAATTAATCAAATCAAACTATTAAATAACAATTGAAGGAAATGAATAGATTTAAGATCATATTTGCTTTGTTCTTTTTAGTTGGTTGGAGTATATCTTCTGCCAACGTTATTGAAGGATACAAGTATGCGGCGGAGAAAGCGCCTGCAGGGAATGAGTGGGAATCGCCTCAGGCGGTAGCTTTGAATAAAGAGAAACCTAAAGCTTGGTTCTTCTCATTTGCCAGTAAGGAGAGTGCACGAAAAGTGCTTCCTGAAAACTCTGAATATTGGAAATCGCTGAATGGCTCGTGGAATTTCAACTGGGTTAAACATCCAGATGAACGTCCCATTAATTTTTTTGAACCCAGCTACGATGTTTCTGGATGGGACAAGATTGATGTTCCATCAAATTGGAACGTGTATGGAATTCAGAAAGATGGCAGCTTGAAGTATGGGGTGCCTATTTATGTGAACCAACCCGTTATTTTTCAACACAAAGTGGCAGTTGACGATTGGCGTGGTGGTGTAATGAGAACTCCACCTACTACTTGGACAACTTATGAGCACAGAAATGAAGTGGGCTCTTATCGCCGTGATTTTGAAATTCCACAGGATTGGGATGGACAGGAGGTTTTTATCAGCTTTGATGGAGTGGATTCATTTTTCTATTTGTGGATAAACGGACACTATGTGGGTTTTTCTAAAAACTCGCGTAATAGTGCCAACTTCAATATCACTCAATACCTACAAAAAGGAACAAACGTATTAGCTGCTGAAGTTTACAGAAACTCGGATGGTTCTTTCTTGGAAGCACAAGACATGTTCCGCCTACCAGGTATCTTCCGCACCGTAGCTTTGTTTTCGAAACCCAAAACACACATTAGAGATATGCAGGTGTTTCCTGACTTAGATGCCAATTATGAAGACGGAACAGTAACTGTGAAGGCTGATGTACGTAACTTAGACAAAAAGAAAGCAAAGGGATATAAGATTGTATATTCATTATATGAAAACGAACTGTACTCAGATAATAACACCGAAACGGGTGTAACAGCTACCGTAAATGTAGGAGATTTAAAAAAGAATCAAGAACAAAATGGAGTAACTGCTATTCTTAAGATTGACTCACCTAAAAAGTGGTCTGCAGAGCGTCCACATCGTTATACGCTTGTGGCAGAGTTAAAAGATAGAAAAAACAGAACAGTCGAAACTGTTTCTACTTATATGGGTTTTGCAAAAGTAGAAATAAAAGATACGGATGCAGAAGATGATGAGTTTGGGTTGGCTGGCCGCTACTTTTATGTAAATGGCGAGACAGTGAAACTGAAAGGTGTGAACCGTCACGAAACTAATCCTGAAGTTGGTCATGCTATCACGCGTGAAATGATGGAAAATGAGGTTGTGGTGATGAAAAAAGCAAATATCAACCATGTTCGTAATGCTCACTATCCCGACGATCC
>CAYTJC010000042.1:0-9929 GCA_964437875.1 uncultured Dysgonomonadaceae bacterium | reverse complement strand
ACAAAGAGAAAACTCCTCTCATAGGTGTTCAGGTAATGCTATCGGCAAACGATTCATTGTTTGCAGCAGGTTTAACGAATGCAAAAGGAAGGTTTGTTATAGAGAACATTCCTCAAGGAGAGTACTTGTTGCAAATTCTATATCCTGGCTTCACTCCTATTGAAGAAAAGCGAGATATACATCGTAATATAAACGCTGAATTTGTGTTGGTTGAAGAGATGGATGTAGAACTTGATGATGTAGTGATTACAGCAGATAGGAGTCATTTTGCAATCGGTAGCAATGGAAGATGGGAATCGGCCTTTGGTTTTAATTGATGGTAAAACTATCAATTCGGGTATTACACCTATCAATCCCGAAGATATTGAATCGGTAGAGGTGATAGATGTGATAAGTGCACGCTATTTGCGTATGGGAGTAAAGAATATTTTAAATATAAAGCTCAAAAGGAAACGTGCTCCCTATCAGTTTTTGCAATTTGCTACAAGACATGATATACCAATCCGAAATAGTTTTGGAGTAGGATATTTTGAGGTTGGAAATTCTAAGTTCTCTTTATACGGGAGAGCATCTGCAAATATTATGTACAATGATGACAGTGAATCGGAAGTATGGCAGAAAGACACCGATTATTATAAACAAAGCATTGGTGATGTACGTGACAATAAAAAGGATGCTTTGGCGGAACTACTCTTTAAATGGAGCTTAACGGATAACGATTATTTGGCTGCTCACATATATTGGAAAGGAATTGATAAGAAAACAGTAACTTGGGGTAATGGAAATTATGAAACTGAGAAGTTGCAAAACTTTGAATATACTTCTGCCAATGAAAACAGTGCATACATTCTGACATCAAGTTTGTATTATAAACACGACTTTTCGGTAGATAAGATGATAGAAGCCACACTTGCTTATAATAAAAACGATGATAAAAATTCGGGTGAGCGAAATGAAACTTATCCCGATTGGTTGTACAATAATTTGTATGAATATAGAAGCAATCGTTCCTCTTCAAGTCTTAATATCGATTACTCTTGGAAATGGAATGAAGTAAATAGCATAAATATTGGCAGTGCCACAAACTATGTAAACGATGACATCGATAAAGTGAGTGAAAACGTTCCTATTTTTCATCACGAAGCCTGGAACGAGTATCTTTATGCCACTTTTAGTAGTAATACAAACAATTTTCTTTATATGGCATCGGCAGGATTGGAAGGTATTTGGTTGAAAGCAGGTAATGCATCGAACCGTTATATGAGGCCTCGCTTAGCTTTAAGTGGCACGTACGAATTGAATAGAAACAATTCCGTGCGATTGAGTTATACGCTCACCAATCAATCACCCGCAGTGGGACAACTAAATCCATACAATATATCGACTGACCCTCTTGTTGTAACAAAAGGAAATCCTGAACTTACCCCCGAACAGACCCATAAATTAAAAGCCTCTTACACTTTCAATAAAAAAGGATTGTATGTAATACCTTCTGCATCGTACGATATTTCTTCTGATATAATAGAACCATTTGGCTATAGCGATGAGGGGATATTCGTGAATACGTTTAAGAATGCAGGTAAGTTTGAAACCCTCTCCTTGGGAGGCTCTGTTAGTTATCGCTTTAGTAAGAATCGAGGGAACGTGTATTTTGGGGGATTTCATCACACCGATTATTTTGAGGGAATGGAGTCTAAACAGAGCTTCTCTTTGAATGGTGGATTATGGATTTATTACAAGAAATGGATGTTTGGTGGCGATATCAATTATCGGAATTATGAATATTCGCCCATTTCACGTATCAAACAACTCACGCCATCTTACTCTCAAATACAAGTAAACTACAATTTCACCAAAGATTTTTATGTAGCAGTTGCGTTACCCTATTTTATTGGGAAACTTAGCACAGAAACAACAGTTGAAAGCGGATCGTATAGTTCTTATAACTTGAGTCGAATGACAGGTATGTCGGCTCGTCCGTGGATATTATTGCGTTATACTTACAGGAAGAACAGTAAACAAAAAATCAACCTGGACAATGTTGTGAAGAGTATGGAAGAGGGGATATCTTTATAAATGTCTATGAAATAAGCATTATAATAAACAGTTATTTAGTGCCCACATTATATACGGAATCTTCAAACAATATTTCTAATACTATTCCTCCTCATGCACTTGTCGCAATCTGCGGGCTTCTTCCAATAGTTCGCGCGACACATGTGCAATGTTGTGAATTAACGACATGCGTTGGTTATCGGTGTTATATTTAGCATGGGCAATCTCTCCTCCCCAATTATTTGCTTGAACAATATGATCTTGAAGCACATCGTTTTCTATATGCTTTGACATCGTTTCGGCCACAAATTGCAAAGTCTGATTCACATACCAACAATAACGCAATTCGTCCTCATTAAGCGGATGTTTTGCTTTATGAATGTGTACACCAAAAGCAGATATGTATGACAACAGAGCGTGATTGAGGTTGGTCAGCCTGAATGCTTTTTGCTGATAGCGGCGTTTGCTTTTAGGCTCAAGGCGCATCTCTTTCCAAGCAGATGTGAGGGCATTGTCGGCATTGTTTGCACTGCGACGAATTTGTAGGTATTCTGTTTCGGTAACCGAATCGTCATATATACTTTGAAAATAGCGTCTGTTTTTGGCAACTGCCTTAAGAAGTAAAACAGGTAGATGTTTGTATTGCCAATCGGGCCAAATGAACCGAACCACCAAAAATGCAAGGAATCCACCAATAAGCGTATCAATGATGCGTGGCACCATTACAGCTACACCTTGCCCAGCAAGTAGGTTGAAAGCTGCCAGCACATAAATAGTAATAAATATGGCTGCAACGGTATAGTTTCTTTTCAACCAAAAGAAGAATGCATAGATAGTACCTAACATTAGCAACATTTGGCCAGTGAGAGTTGGTAGCAATTGTGCCAAAGCTACACCGAGCACTACACCCAACAAGGTGCCAAATATCCGATGAAACAGTCTTTGACGTGTGGCACTGTAGGTCTGTTGAACCACAATGAGTGAGGTTAGTAATATCCACGCACCTTTTTCTATATGGAAAAGGTGCATAATACTATATCCTAATATCATGCAAAGCGTTAGTCGAACTGCAAAACGGAAACGAGGGTGTCGGGGTGTTAAAATGGTGGAAAGTGCTTGTCGCGTGGGGCGTTGGGCATTAAAATCTGAAACCTCAATCTGTCGCTCTTCTTTTCCTTCGCTGCGCAAGCTTTCTTCCAAACCATTCAGGTTTGTCATTAATAAAGACAAGGTGGAATAGTGTGCTTCGTTGGCTTCTTTTTCGGCATCTAGCATGTTTTTCAATGCAGTTATTGTCCACACCAATGCAATAGGGTGCTTGTAAGGTTCGCCTGTGAGGAGCGATTTTGCAAATAAGTGCATAGCAGTCGCAATTTGGTGCATGAGCTGTCCGAAACCTTCAATTAAATCTAGATTCTTCACTTGTACGCTCAATATATCATATTGCTCGTGGCTAGAAGTAGCACGCTCTTGCATCTCTTGCAGCAAGAACCACTTGCTGTAATAACTATCTACTACAGCTTGCATTTCTGCGTCCGACTCGGCAGAGTAGCTGTACAAATCTTTTTTACATACTTCTATTTGTTGTGCCAAAAGAATACTTTGTTGTGCCAGCTGATTTCTTATTTTCTCTTGTTCCTGTGGTTTGCTGGGAAATAGTTTGGCTTTTACGTCGATGTATTCTGCTAAATAAGTAAATCCGTTGGAAAGTTCTCCGCGTAACAATCGCAAAGGTCTGAGATAGAGCAATAGCACCGATATTGTAGAATAGATAGAAGCACCTGCTACATACAACAGCGGTTGGTGAAACCACTGTTGGCTTGTGTTTGCTCCCAACATGGTATAGGTAATGATGAGCAGTGTGCCAAATGTAACCCCTTTGAGGCGAGAGCTGACGCCTGCCAAAATGGTGAGCGAAAAAATCATCGCTCCTAAAACAATGCCAAATACTATGGGATAAGGAACCAATAATCCTACAATGCTACTCGTCACCAAAAACAACAGCAACATAATGGCTGACGATTTTAGACGCCCTCGTGGATGTACATCCGTTTCGCCCAATGCCATTGCTACTACGCCTAATGCCAAAGTGGTGGCTATAAAAGAATTATCGAATAGTATTTCGGAAAGAATTAGTAAAAACGCAATGGAAACAGTTACTTTAAGTGCCCAAAGATGGGGTGGGTTTTTCCAAAAAACGTTTAACCAGACCTTTCTTATAGTATCCTTTATCAAATTCAGATAATAAGTCATGGGTTCTATTTTATTCAGTTATTTGTAGTACAAAAGTACGAATAATGTATGATTATTGCTGTCAGCCCCTATAATATATGCTTATTTATTGTGGCCGACCTGTGTGTAGGGCAATAAAAACCATCTATCCGCTTCTTGCAATGTGATTTGTAAAGGTTGTTTCTGATAGTAGAATTTATAACCTACGGTGCTTGAGTTGAGGTGAGTGTATGTTTTCTACAGACATTGCTACTCCTCGGAGTGCTAAAACAGCTTGGTCTTTCAACCTGTTGTAAATCGCACTGGCATCCCTTCTGCTCCCTGGTCATTCTTAAAACTCACATTCAATTTACCTCTTTTAAAAAACTTTCCTATCTTTATACTTTATAATCACACACAACACACTTAAAAACATACTATAGAATGAAAAAAACGATTATTACTTTGTTGGTATCACTGTTGGTCTCATTTGCTTTTGCAGATGAGGGCATGTGGATGTTGCACTTGTTGAAGCAACAAAAGTTGGCCGAAATGCAAGCAATGGGTTTAAAGCTGCAAGACACAGATATTTATGACCCTTCGGGCAATTCGCTCAAAGATGCAGTAGTGCAGTTTGGCCGTGGATGCACGGGCGAAGTGATCTCATCGCAAGGATTGGTACTTACCAATCACCATTGTGGATATGGACAAATACAGAGTCACTCTACATTAGAGAACAATTACTTAGAAACAGGTTTCTGGGCAATGTCACAAGCGGAAGAGCTTCCCAATCCTGGCCTCACCGTTACCTTTATTGAGAAAATGGAAGATGTGACTGATTTTGTTCTCAAAAGCTTGGAAGAAGACAAAGAGAAAGATGTAGATGATGTGTTTTTTCTTTCACCCAACTACCTCAACAACTTAGGTCGCGACTTAGTGGGTGTGGAATATCTGGAAAACAATAAAGGGATTGATGTAGAAATAAAACCTTTTTACAATGGTAATCAATACTACATGTTTACCAAAAAGATATACTCAGACATTCGTTTGGTAGGTACTCCACCCAGTTCTATTGGTAAGTTTGGTGCTGACACCGACAATTGGACATGGCCCCGCCACACAGGAGACTTTGCTGTGTTTCGTATCTATGCTGACAAAGAAGGAAACCCTGTAGAGTATTCAGAAGACAATGTGCCATTGCAACCCAAACGTTGGCTCCAAATATCTACTAAAGGTGTAGAGGAAAATGACTTTGCCATGCTACTCGGTTTTCCAGGGACTACCAATAAGTTTTACACTTCGTGGGAAGTGCAAGAGCGACGCGATATTGACAATGAAGTGAGAATAAATATGCGCGACATTCGTCAACGAGCCATGTTGGAGGAGATGCTATCAGACCCAGAAGTGAATATACAGTATGCATCAAAATACTCAGGCTCTACTAATGGTTACAAAAATGCTATTGGTACAAGCTGGGCCATTGGTATGCGCGACTTTGAAGCAAATAAAAAAGAACAACAAGACAAACTAATCACTTGGGCTAAACAAAACAAAAAGACGGAATATGTGGAAGCTCTTGCAACAATAGAAAATATTGTACAAGAACGATCAGATTTGCGTTTCAGGAGTTGGATGTTGAATGAAGGAATTAGAGGTGGAATCGAGTTTTCTAAAGTTCCTGTTTCTACTGTCAATGCGTTAATAAGTGCGCTTAACGACAGAGATGATGCAGTAAAAGAAGTTGCCATGCTACAATTGATGGACGATTATAGAAAGTTTGCCGACAAAGACTATAGTATCCTTGTGGATAAGAAAGTATCTAAAGTGATGCTGAATGAATACCTCGAACTTGTGCCTTACGAAAGCCTACCTGTAGCACTACGTGCCATCGACGATTCCTTTGAAGGTGATGTGGATGCATACATAGAATATTTGTTCGAAGAGTCTATTTTTGGTAGTGAGGAGAATATGCAAGAGTTTATTTCGGGCGACCATCCTGTAGAACGGTTAGAGAATGATCCGATGTTTAATTTTGCCAAATCGATACAGGATGAATATGCACAATTACGAGAGGATTTAAGTGCTTACGACAATCCGTTTAACAAAGCGCGTAGAACTTATCTCAAAGGGATGTTGGAAATGGACGGACCTTATACTTACTTTCCAGATGCTAATCTTACTCTGCGTTTGAGCTATGGACAAGTGAAAGGATATGAACCGCGCGACTGTGTTTATTATGGACATCAAACAACATTGGAGGGTGTTATGGAAAAAGAAGACCCAAATAATTGGGAGTTTGTGGTAGCCGATAAGTTGAAAGAGCTTTACGCAGCCAAAGATTTCGGACCTTATCAAATGGCCAATGGGCAAATGCCAGTTGACCTTGCAGTTACCACGCACACAACGGGTGGCAACTCGGGTAGTCCTGTGATGAACGGGAATGGCGAATTGATTGGTATTAACTTCGACCGTAACTGGGAAGGTGTTGGTGGCGATATTCAATTCTTGCCCGATTACCAACGAAGCATTATTGTGGATATTCGCTATGTATTGTTTATTATTGACAAGTTTGCGGGAGCGAAGCATTTGATAGAGGAGATGGATATTAATTAATTGGTTTTCCGTCCAGAAAAAAAACAAAATAAAGAATGGTCACTTCCCATAATTCAGCCCAAGACATCGCCTTGGGCCGGAAGTGCCACAGTCTCTTATCTTCTTCTCCAAAACCTACGGGTTTTGGAGAAGAAGATTTTTAGGTATGATACAACATTACATCAAGGGAGGAATAATAAGATTTTTTTCAAAAATCATTAAAACTAATCCCTCTCTCATTCGTTTATTAAACTATACAACACAAAGGCTCTCTAACTAAAAGAGCATCTAAAAACAAAGACAACTTACTATATGAAAAAGAAACTTATAGGATTTTTCCTTATTCTTGGCTTCACAGCCTCAGTATTCGCACAAGAGTATGTATCGCCCATTTATAAAGAGTGGATTAATAAATCGGCCGATTTTATGGAGCAAAACCAACAGGATAGTGCAGAGTACGCACTTAACCAAGCACTATTGAGTGATCCTAAAAATAAAAACAATTCGTGGTTGATGACCAGCTTAGGCACTATTCAACAACACTTAGGAAAATATGATGCTGCTTATATTTCTCTCACAACAGCCTTGAACAAACATCCTGAATCGGTTTTCATTTTGCACCAACGTGCTTCACTATTAATGGAGATGGAGAGATGGGAAGAAGCAAGACAGGATTACAATACGCTTCTTTCAATAGACTCGTTGGATGTAGAGGCCCTATATAAGCGTGGAGTCCTGAAATTGGAAATGAAAGATAAAGCAGGGGCCAAAAGAGATTTTGAAGTGGCAGAACGTCATGGCGAGTTTTCTCCTTATGGATTGTTGGGCAAAGCTTTGATGTTTCGATTGAATGAGCAGTGGGAAGACGCCGAAAAAACGTACACCGCTGTATTGAAAGATTATCCTGAAATGACCGATCTTTATTTGAAGCGTGCAGAATGTTATTTGCACCTCGATCAACTGTCGAGACTGTCGGCCGATTTGCAAAAGGTGTCAGCTACAGAATTTGCCAATCCTACTTACTATTTTCTACGAGGACAATTGCGTTTGAAAGAGTTTGACAAAACAGCAGCGAAGAGTGATTTTAAGAAAGCTCAAGAGTTGGGCATGGAATCAGAACTGCTGCACCCGTGGATAGAGAAGGCTGATTAGTGTGTAATAATTTATTTGTGTTTAAACGATGTTCAAACATTGAATAATTTGAGTGGATTTATTCTTTCTTTAGAAGAGCTCCCCATTAAACAGAGCATGCATATATTAACGCAAGAGTTAATATTTGAATGCTCTGTTTTTTTCTTCAAACCTTGCAATCTCTCTACTCTAAAGGAGCCCTACTATGAATTCTTTTTACAAAACGTTTTAACGAGCAGTCTTAGAGAGGAGTTTTCGTTATTTGTGTTTCTTTTGTCCAATCATCATTGTCTGCGTTCCTTTATTCAAAATCTATCGGAATAACTTCAGTTCAATTTTTAATCATGATATAAAAGATAGGGTGCACGTTGCTTCTTAAACTCTTGCACATCATCTTGCCACATTGCTTTGATCTCTTCGTTCGATTTCCCTTCCATAATCATAGTGCGTATGTAGTCAACACCCACCAACTTTTCAAAGAAAGATGAAAAGAATTTACTTTCCATGTTTAGGTTGTTATACGCATCAATCACATACGAGAGGTCGAACCCGTTTTCCCATATTGTCTCATTGGGAAGAGTGCGGAGGTCAACTCCATAACATTTCTGATTGAGTAGGGGTGGATTCTTTGCGCCAGCCACACTGCGTGGAGTGAAGAAGAAATCTGCTCCTATGTATTTAGGATGACCATACGCTTCGAAAGGAAACGATGTGCCCCGTCCTAAACTAACCACTGTGCCTTCGAAAAGACAAGTAGAGGGATAGAGGTAAATAGCATGTATGTTGGGTAAGTTGGGCGATGGAGAGATGGGCAGTTCATAACGCATACTACGTGTGTAATTCTCGCAAGCAATTACCGTGAGGTCGCAAATACGTTTGTTGGGCAACCACTTTTCGCCATTTATCATCAAGGCCAATTCCCCCAATGTCATTCCGTGTACTACAGGAATTGGCAACCATCCCACACCCGATTTGTGTTTCATATCCAAAATAGGACCATCCACATAAAACCCATTTGGGTTAGGCCTGTCCAGTACAATCATCTCTTTGTTGTGCTCGGCACAAGCATCCATCATGCGTGCCATGCTGGCATAATAGGTATAGAAACGCAAACCTACATCTTGTAAATCAAAAACGAGAACATCGAACTTTTGCATGGTCTCAGCCGAGGGCTTCCCCGACTTACCATCGTACAACGACCATATCGGTATTCCTGTTTTTTGATCCACAGAGCTGGCCACATGCTCACCTGCATCTGCTGTTCCTCTGAAACCGTGTTCGGGGGAGAAAATACCTACAAGATTAAAATCTTCATCTTTTAATAGATCCACCAAGTGTTCATCGGCCACCATTCCTGTCTGATTGGTCAATACGGCCACTCTTTTTCCTTCTAATAAAGGAAAGTAACTCGATGTAACTTCTGCACCCATCTTAAGCGTCTTGTCGGGAACGTCGTGCGGTAGAGTTTCGTCGTTATTAGACGATTGTGAGTAGGTACAAGCGGATAATACAAATAGGATAATGAATAATATGACTGTTTTCTTCATTTCTATTCTTCTGTTTTTGTGTTGGAGTACTTTTGCTGTTGGTGCAAAGTATCGAACTCATCTTCCAAAGAGGAGAGTTCTTTCTTTATGGATTGTAAGCGTAGCAAAGCTTCTACTCGTCTATCTTCATCGTCTTTGTTGGTTTTTAAAGCTTGACGTGCCCCTTCAAGTGTGAGCCCTTTGTCTTTCACCAATCTATATACAATCTCTATCTCCATCACATCTTCTTTGGTATATTGGCGAGTGCCACCTTTGGTTTTTTTTGGGTTGATGTTGTCAAACTTCGTTTCCCAAAATCTAAGGAGTGAAATATTTACAGCAAAATGGTCTGCCACCTCCTGTATGGAATAGTAGAGTCGTTTGCCCTCAAAGTTGATAGGTCTTTTACGTTTT
>CAYTJC010000041.1:0-9997 GCA_964437875.1 uncultured Dysgonomonadaceae bacterium | reverse complement strand
TCAATGTTGAACACTATAGATTCGGTCGGGACTGCAGTACACTTCTTTACAGTAGCATACATTATGGGATCCCCAATTTTATCTTCGAAGTAATCAATAGCCTTTTTACCAGCAACCTCTTTATTTGATAGTAAATAAGATAGAATTTTTAAGAAGTGGGATTTACCGCTTCCAAAGAAACCAGAAATCCAAACACCCATATTGGCAGTAGGTGTGTCCAAAGCTTTTGAATAATTATCAAAGAATGTACTGAAGTGTCGCCTCAGCTCTTTAGTAATAATGTACTCTGAGAGTTCCTGCTGCAAGCTCTCCTCATCATCTTGAGCAACCTTTACAACACCATTAATGGGACGGTTGATATCTTTTTCAAACATACTTTGAATTTTCATTTCCGCTGCCTCCAATATTATAATAAATTAAAAGCTCTATAGTAGTTGCCATCATGAAATTCGTTAAATAATTCTAATCCACGCCCATTAAAATTTCCCGGATAGAACATCACTATAGGGGTATCATTAAATGCTAGTTGCATGCTGTCAAGCATTTTATGGGCTCTCATAAATGGATATACTTTACCAATCCCTGTTAAAAAGATAACATCGCCATGTTGATGAGACGAATATTCCATCTTGTCGATAAGAGCTTCAGGAGTAGCGATTTTTTGAAGATTATTGAGCAAATACTCTTTGCCGTTTTTTTCTTCAATGCCTTCCACTCGTTTTAATACCCGCTTGTCCTCTAACAGACCAAGAAATATTTTATACAGGTCATGTTCAATTATTCTATATGGTGTATATTTCTCATTTTTTAGGTTATTAATATAATACCGTACTGCCAATTCGTATGCTGGGTCGTAAGCGAAAACATGAATTCCAACCTCATTGCCCAATCCTTTATTCGCAAGAAAGGTGCTATCAGATATTCTTTCTTTTATTCTGTCTAAGTCTTGCCTTATATTCCCCATCTACAATTCTCCTAACTGAAGCAATTGAATGCTTGTAGCACTTCAACGTCCCCATTTTCACGGATTCCTTGTTCTAGTTCCTCACATAATAAAACAGGGTTTAGAGTTACAGATTTGTTATTGTCTAAGAAGTCGGTCTCTATTAATGATTTTGTGAGCACCTGCTTAATCTTGGCAATAGTGGCTTCGCTCCAGGCAGCTACATCGTCATTTTGTTCTTGCAGCCTAACAAAAAATAAGTTTAAATCCTTTCGGGAAAATGAGAGATCCTGTACTCTATATTTTTCGCCAATTACATTAATCATGAATTCCCAAACTATGCGATTATATCTCATCATTGCATATAGATTTATCTGCTTGGCAACATAAGCAGGAGCTTCTGCTAGCTTTTGAACCAATTTAGCGTTGTCCAGTGCATCTATTCTTTTTAGGCATACCCTAGCAATATTGTTAATCATTCTTTCGGTTGGAAACTGAAACAAATTTTCATTCTTTATTTTTTCTATTATGTCAATCTGATTTAAGTCTTGAATTTTCATTTTAGCGACAATTCTTATTTCGTAGAATAAATACTGCTCACGGGTTAATCCTCCATTGTATGGAAAATCAATATTCATAAAGCTTTACTCCCTGATTAATTCTTGTTGTTGTTTATGTCTTCTCAATTATAACATAATTTTGTTAATGGGTAATTATCACTAACGTCTCATCCTGTCTCATCCACTGCTATGTCCTTTGGCAGATTGTATAGGAAGCTTATTCAATCTCAACATTCTTTCCACTGTCAACCCAGACATCAACTTCCAATATTTTAACTTATTCTGCTTACTTATTCCGGCGGTACGTATAACGTCTTTCTTAATCCAGTTGCGGATGGTGTCCTTGCTTACACCGATATGGAAGTAATCTCTTCGTGGCTTGCCACTTTTCAGGAGCGTTAATTATTATTTTCTTCCTGATGCCTAACTTTAACATACATCTATAATTACAGCATATTGAACAATTAATTACTATCATTTCTTTAGATTTGATAGGAAAGACCATGAACACTTTTATTCGTCACTTTTTCCTTAAATATTAGTTTTCTTTATAACATTTAACACTTTCGATTGTTTTAAACATAATACCTATATAAAAGTGCCCCCCTGTGAATAAGAATCGGAACTAATATGGCAAAGCGAAAAATATTTTCTTATTTCATTTAACACTTTTAATCGTTCTAAACATAATAACAACATAAAGGGTACCACCCCTGTGAAAAGGAGTCGAAATAGTATGCAAAAGAATAATATAAAAGAATTTAATACGGCATTTAAAGAACTTGTGGTTAGAATATACACTAGAGACGGTGGCAAGCTTCTTTTCGGTCGGGGTATCGATCCAAAAACAAGGGAGCCACATTCCGGTTGCACTGCAAAGCTTCGTTTACCCTCCCCGCTGAACACTAATCAGCTACCTGATTTTGAGCGGATGCTTTTAAAAAAAATCGAACTAAAATTCGAGAAAAAACATGTTCGCAAACATGAAATGCCTGTAGATGCCGAAAAGGGGATTTATACAGCTGCATTTGAGCTCATTGAGGATAAAAACATCTTCCATCGTGGCACTTGGAATGACCAAACATTTGATGATACTTTAAAATACTTTATAAAGAAAATACTCCCCATTCTAGACAAACTAGGTCTTGATATCTGCAGCGAAGACATCCTTAAGCTGCAGGATGATCTTATCCTAAAAACGTCAGCGCATAAGAGGAGCAATGCGAACAAAAACGACGCCGCAAGCACTGTTAGTGCAAATATGTTTCGTGCGGACTGCATCTATCAGGTGCTACGGGACAACTGTCCAACCTTCAACCTTCCGGATATAAACCTAAGCATGAACAACAGGCGTAAAAAAGTACAAAAGGAACAACCAAAGGCCTTACCTGACTATATGCGTATTATGCTTGCACGACTCTTCTTTAGGCTTGTATCAACGCCTTTTGGTGGCCTTGCTTTGGCTGCTGCTATGATGTTTTTCACAAATCTGCGTACCGCTGAATCTGCTGCTGTGTGTTTCGGAAAGATTATTAAAAAAGATAAATATGCAACATACTTCGTTCAATTTCAAGAAAAGGATCGCAAAATGACAAATCTTTTAAAAACGGGTAATGCTTACAGATGGATTATACTGCCTAAAATTATGCTAAATCTAATAATAGAAAGAGAAGAATACCTTATCGGACTTGGTCATACACCCGATATAATAAAAACACTGCCAATTACATATGAAAGTGGAGACCCAGAGGTATTAACTAGTTCCAGTGATATATCTGCATTTGTAAGAAAGCTATTGCATCTAATCGGTTGTACAGATGAATACTTTGTGTCAAATTATAAGCTTATGCACGAAGACCCAGATATTGTCGACGGTGAGAAGGTTTGCGATGTGTCCGCATACATTCTGCGGCGTGACTGGGCAACTCGCGCTAGCAATATATGCGGGCTCCAGCCAAACGAAACAGATTACCTTATAGGGCATGCGATAAAAAAAGAGCTGAAAAAAAACTTTCAAGATTCCGAGGTCCAAGCTGCTATTGCATATGCTCTAGAACGGTATGTTTTTGATCCTAATCATAGTTGCAATCCGGCTTACGAACCTATCGTACTTTCCCCCGGTGAGAAACTTAACCGCGATGGGAACCAGGCATTTGTGTTTGAAACAGGCGACAAGGAAATTACCTTAGAGCTTACTGTTAGCTGTTTGGAGGCCGGAAACACACCCTCTTTAATAGTTTCGTCTGACTGCACTGATAATATAACACGCTTTGGTATCTTTGATAAGCCAGAGCTACGCAAAACACGTCCAATTATAGGGAATCTAATAAAAGCTGAAACATATTCTTTTTGGATAAATAACGCAAACAATATAAATTTAAAAAAGCTGGAGGAAAAATAAAATGAAGACTTATATTTCTGCTTCAACTGGCTTTAAGGACAAGCGAAGCACATATACCAAAGATAACAGCAATGAAAAGAAAATTCGTATTCATGGCATTTGCTATGTTAATGATATCGCAACGAAGTTTTATTTGAATGAACAGACAAACGTTACTTTACTACGTGGTAGAATCAGCATCATTTCACCCGCAGACGGACAGATTCTCCAAGCAAGAGGAAAAAACCGCAGAGAAAAGATTGCTGCCATGAAAAAACGAGATTCGCCAGTCTTGAAGCATATTGGGCGGCTTGAAGCATTTAACGCAACGTCGGAACTTTATGTAAATACCTATAAAGATAATGACATAAAAAAGCATATTGAGAAAGCTGCTTTAAAGCTTTACGCTAAATACGAGCCTACAATTCGCATTATCCAAAAAGGAATGGGACAAACTGCGAACCATACTGCAGCGACAGCAGTGACGCTCTATCTTGAAGATTTCATTAATAAAATTTATGGAACGTTGAGTGTTAAAACCCTTGACAGTAAAAGACGTGCAATAAGGCGTGTAGCTGCGTTTGTCAGTTCCGTTTCAATGGGCGACATCACCCAGGCCATGATAAAATCTTATGCGAGGCAATACCCCAAAAACGCTAAACATGATTTGTTTGTCGCTAAGCATTTTTGGAGTTTTTGTAAACAAAAGCGTGTTTATAATGGTGAAAATCCACTAGATATATATTTTGATAAGCTTGTTCAGCATAAACGCACTGTTGACCCCAGAGAAGCTATTCGAGAGGCCACTGAACTTACATGTCTACCAACTGAGATTGAACGCAATCTTAACAATATTATTACCACAAATATTCACAGCGGAGAATATATCGGTTTGTTGCTTGTAAAAGAATGTGGCTTACCAGCAAAAAAAGCCTGTGAATACAAATGGAAGGATATAAAATTTAATAACGATTTAGAGTATACAACCCTGATTATTCATAATTATGAGTTGGTCGGTGCTGTCCATAACTATACACGACCGATAACACCTTTTGCCGCGGAGATTCTCAAAAAACGCTATGCTGAGCTACTAAATTCATATTCAAAAGAAGAACTAGAGAAAATGTACATTGCCTCAAATAAGGTTAACCCAGAAAAGCAGCTTGTTCCAAAGGTTTTAACAACACTGTGCCGTACAGCACTCATACACGCTGGAATTGATCAATATAACCTGACAACAGTACCAGGAGAATTATATGGTGCTGGTATCCGTCTTCTCTTACGTAACATTAAATATCGACTTGAGCACTATTGCGGATTATCTTCAGATCCAGCAGCAGTAAACTTTTTAACACTTAAGTCCTTAAACAATGTGACAGCAGAACATTATAGAAGCTTCACTTGCCCTGAAGGGCAGAATTACTTATACAGTGCTTTAAAAAGAGATACTCGATTTACTGAGATGCCTGAGTCAGTAAGTGACGATGAGATAATAAAGGAAGATCTGCCTGACGGTAGGATAAAATACAAAATATTGCCTGAATCAATTGACAAGCTTACATCATTCAAGGTAAAACTTGTAATAAAGCCGGGCGAATCAGTGGAGGTTAGTGCCCCACAGGGAATAATCTGTTCGATAGTAGTCAAAAGGAGATCCAAAAAAGCTAAAGACATAAACATTTTAGAATAAACATAAGCATGATTA
Source organism: uncultured Dysgonomonadaceae bacterium (assembly GCA_964437875.1). GTDB lineage: Bacteria > Bacteroidota > Bacteroidia > Bacteroidales > Dysgonomonadaceae > UBA2632. The sequence goes on along the minus strand of CAYTJC010000041.1, from coordinate 4,409 downwards.
AGCTATAAACCATCAGGCCTTGTCTTTCTTATTTTTGCTTTCAATAGTGTTATCCTCATGAACATATTCTATAATATCTTCGATCCGACAATCTAGCGCTGAACAGATTCTCCCCAACACATCCAAAGAAACTGACTTTCCTTTACCCATATTAGCAAGCGTCTGTGAATAGATTCCTGCTACCGATAATAAGTCTGTTCTTTTCATATTCCGGTCAATTAGTAATTTCCACAATGGAGCATAAGACCAAGCCACATTATTCACCCCTAGATTAATATACCATATGAAAATATTAGCGTCAACAGCTCAATTCTAACTACAACGATATTATATTTGATTATATAGATATTTTGTCTTGACATTTAGATATTTATGTGTTATAGTAAGTATAGAAAACAAAAAAACGGCAGCTAAAGGAGGCGGCAACCCCCTCTAGCCTGCGCAGGTGTACTAGCACCTACACAACCGACTTACGTCCGCACCGCATAATTAGTATAACCATCTTCTTACAGCATTTCAAGAGGTTATAAAGGATTCTGGCTACGATATAAGTCTTTGGACCGATTAAAAACTCCGGCACCGTGTAGGGTCAACGACCTGTACGGTGTTTTTTGCTTTCTAATAATAAAAAACGGAGGATATTTATATGCAAACAACTCAAAATTTTATGACAATTAACGATGTTAAAGATCACCTAAACATTTCAAAGTCGGCTGCTTACGAGCTTGCACACAGCAAAGATTTCCCTGTATGCAGAGTCGGTGGCAGCATCCGTGTTCCTCGTGAGGCCTTTCTTGCGTGGGTCAACATGAGAACCTCTATCTCGCCGCAGCTTCACAATTTTATGACTGTGTCAGCATCGGCGTATATGTGAGGTGATTAGGATGTCAGGAAAAAGATCACACGGTGAAGGCAGTATCAAACAGGTTAAAAGTGGCAAATGGAACGGCCAGCTCATGGACGGCTACAACGAAAACGGAAAGCGAAAAATTGTGTCATTCACTGCTGGAACCAAGTCTGAAGTGCTGCAGCTTATCCGCGAATACAAGAATAAAAAAGAGCAGAAGGAATCAACGCTAGAAATACCAACTTTTTCTGCTTGGGCTGATACCTGGTACGAAGATTATAAGACCCAGGTCGCAGGATCTACATATTCCGGATACTTTTATACACTTAAGCTTCTGAAACAAGCATTCGGCAAGAGATTAGTTTCTGAAATTCTTCCAATGGAAATCAACAATTATCTCAATGGTTTGCTAAGCGAAGGTTGGTCACATTCCAAAGTCCACAAATGTCGCGTAATGCTTGTACAGATTTTTAATTGGGCCGAGCAAAACCGTTTTGTAACTAATAACCCCGTGCGGAGTACAAAAAAAATTCGTAGGGATATTTCCAGTAGTATGGAGAAAGAAAATGCAAGAGACGCCTTTACTGAAGAGGAAATAAAAATCTTATTCGATGAGCTTCCAGACGATTTATTAGGCAACAGCATTCGTCTGCTTTTGGTAAGCGGTATGAGAATTCAAGAATTGCTTGCACTAACTGCAAAAGATATTGAGCCTGATGGCTCTTCCATAAATATTGATAAAGCCGTTAAAATGGTTGATGGAAAACCGCAGCTTGGTCCACCCAAAAGCCGCAGGAGTAGACGAATAATACCAATAGCTGAAAAACATCGTTATCTGGCAGTTTATCTGCGTGAGCATGGCGGTAAGATACTGCTATGGCAATCCCACCGCATCGGTGAACCCTGTACCATAGAGCATTTTCGCAAAAAATACCTGCGAGCAATTAAAGTTTTACCTGTCCGAAGGCTGACTCCCCATTGTTGTAGGCATACGTACATAACAATGCTGCAAAAACGTGGCGTACCCATGGAGACAATCGCACGTCTGGCCGGACATTCAAATTTAAGCACTACCGACGTGTATCTGCATACAACGCTCGATACCCTTTCAGAGGCCGTTGAAAAGCTAAATATTGAGGGGGAAAAAGGTGATGAATAAAACTTCTGATCAACTAACTAATTTTATAAACTTTTTTCGCTCTTGTGCCAAAGAATATGAATACTACTGCACGCTCTTGATAGATGAAGAAAAGAGGCGAACCGACTTACTACATGCACTTGAGATGGATAAGAACGGATACCAAGAAAGATGTAAGATAAGTACAAAACTTCGTCGATGCCTTCTCGAGCGCCGTGCAATTAAAGATCGGATTGAGGAATTGGAATCGCTTTCCAACTTCTTTTCGGAACCACAGAACAAGAACTTGCTGGACAAACTTTCTCATGTCCTTGGCGAAATTCGCAAGGTGGAACGTTATCATCAAAATAGAATATATAAACCACGTATTTTGAAAGCATTGGTATTAGACGATGACAATATTTCAGCTTCAAAAAACAAAAAATAACAGGAGGTAATCAAACACTATGAAAGATCCTACTAACGTCATATATTTCATGCGAAGTCGCATGAATCTTAACCAAAAGCAAATTTCTCGAGAAACCGGTCTTACGCAGAATGACCTTTCACGCATGGAAAAAGGTAATTTCCGGGCAAGAATTGAAAAATTTAAAATATTAGCAGATTACTTTAAAATCTCTTTGGAAGCACTTTTATATAATGACGTTAAAGTCGCTTTACAAAGCTTTAAAGAGCCATGTAAAATGAGCCACGAAATGTTTGCTCGCATGAAAGATATCCGAGACCGATGCGATGATATCGGACGCAAAGGCGAAGAGTGGGTTTATAAACTCGAACGCGAAAAACTAAAGGGCACTGGCTATGAAAATGCTGTAAATCCAAATTTTGCGAACGTGGAAGATGCTCATTTTGATGCTCTAAGCTTTGAACTCAATGGTAATCCCATACTTATTGAAACTAAAACTACCTCAGGTAATGAAGATGAGCCTTTTTATATGTCATTCGATGAACTCGAAAGGGCCCGAGATTGCTTGGAAAATAAGCAAAAATATGAGGTTCACCGTGTTTTTTATATCGACAACCCCCAAAAACGCGGCAGGAACATTATTCCAGTGAAAGAGTTATTCTGTGAATATGAATTCGAGCCTATAAGCTATCGGGTTGTCAGAAAGGATAATAAACATGAGTGGAATTAAGTATTACCGAATTAAACTCAGACTATCGCGTGAAAAGCTTTCAGAGATTACAGGTATCAGCATTCCGACACTTAGAAGTATGGAAAATGCAAAAATACCGGGCACGATAAGTGCACTCAAATACATAAAAGTTGCTGATGCACTAGAAGTCAGCCCAGATGAACTCATACGTACCAATTTTCCTGATGTTGGAGATGACTTTCCCGTGAGATCTCCCTACCCATCCAATACAGAAAATTTAAGTAATTATATTTCTATTTACAGGAGGTCAAATTCATTGACATACCAAAGTCTCGCTATTCGTTTAGGAGTAACAAGTCGAGAACGCGCACGACAAATATGCTCTGATGAAGTTCCGATGACAAAGCATCTAGAGACCCTTGCCAGGTACGAAAATATTAGCACTATAGATTTTATAAATAAATATTCAATGATAAAGGAGAAAGTAAATAATGAAGGAAATAATTAATGGAGTTTGCTATGATACTGAAAAAGCGGTTTTAATTGAATTCACCGAAAGCGAATTCAAAAAAGAGGATATACGGTGGTCAGTTACCAGACTATACAGGACAAAGTCAGGTCAATATTTTCTTTATGGCATTGGTAGTCCAGGATCCCCTTATGCACAACCGGATGATATACATACTTATACAGAAGGAGAAATGATTATTCCAATGACCCTTAATAAGGTAACAGATTGGGCGGAGGAATACCTTTCGGATAAAGGATTAAAAAATATTCTAAAAGACATGGAGCGAAATCTAAAACGACTTGGTTTAGAGGTTCCAACATACCTTAAGACAAGTCTTCTAAGACTAGGAAAGAGGGAACGCGATGACAAGCTCGCTGCGGCTAAAAAAGCAAAATATTCTCAGAAAACTTGTCGAATAACATATGTCCGTTGGTAATTCATGCTAGCCTATCACTCTAATAAAGAGAACCTTATTTGCATAAAAACAATTCCATTCAATTCATATTCAATTGTTCACCAATCACTATTCTAAAAATGAAAAAATAAGATCCTTGAAAACAGTATGTTTCCAGGGATCTTCGCTTTGAAATATTACTCTTCCCAAGATGAATCTAATGTGTCATAGGAATCACTCTTGACCCTATTACAATATCTATGAAGTAACTGAGCATTACTTTTCTCAGTTTTTCCACCTTGGGAGAATGGAATGATATGGTCAACCTCGCAGTCATTAATACTTAATATCTTATTATTACAGTAGCTGCAGATATAACCTTCATAAAATAGTTCCCTTTTTATTTCATCAGAAAACAATCT
>CAYTJC010000040.1:4038-10034 GCA_964437875.1 uncultured Dysgonomonadaceae bacterium | reverse complement strand
ATCTTGGATATATAAAGCGTACACCTTTGTCTGAATTCCGCACTCAAAATAGAGGAGGAGTAGGAGCCCGCGGATCTGAAACTAGAAATGAAGACTTTGTTGAGTTTATGTATCCTGCTACTATGCATAACTATATGCTGTTTTTCACTCAAAAAGGAAAATGCTTTTGGTTGCGTGTTTATGAATTGCCTGAAGGTTCTAAAAACTCGAAAGGGCGTGCAATACAAAATTTATTAAATATTGATCCTGATGATACTGTTACTGCTTTTGTTAGAGTAAAAGAACTAGAAGATCTAGAATATCTAAATTCTCACTATTTAATTTTTAGTACAAAAAGAGGAATTGTAAAAAAGACTCTTCTGGAAGCATACTCTAGACCTAGACAAAATGGTGTTATTGCAATAACATTGAAAGATGATGACGAGGTAATTTCTGTTCGTATGACAAATGGTAAAAAAGATATTCTTTTAGCCAACAGAAATGGTAGAGCAATTCGTTTCAACGAAACTAATGTTAGACCCATGGGACGAACTGCTACTGGTGTTATAGGTATGCGTCTTGATGGGCCAGAAGATGAGATTATTGGAATGATATGCATGGATGCCAATTCTAGCGAAACTATTCTTGTTGTTTCTGAAAAGGGGTATGGAAAAAGAACCAGACTAAATGATGAAGATGGTGAGCCAGTTTATAGAATTACAAACAGAGGGGGAAAAGGAGTAAGAACCCTCAATATTACAGAAAAAACAGGCAAATTAGTATCAATCAAAAGTGTATCCGACGATAACGACTTAATGATTGTTAACAAGTCGGGAATAACAATACGTTTAAATATTTCCGATATTCGCACTATGGGACGTGCCACTCAGGGTGTGCGTCTTATAAATTTAGATAAAAGAAACGATGAGATTGCATCAGTATGTAAAGTTAATTCTCAAGAAGATGAAGATGAAGAAAATGGAATGAGTATTGAAGATTTAAACTTAGAAGATTCTGATTTAATCCTTGAAAATTTTGATGAAGAAAATAATTCTGAATTAGAAAATGAGAATGAAGCCGAAGATTAATTAAACTATTTCGAAAAATAAAGTCAAACCAAATAAGTAAGTATTAACAGACAAGACAATTAATCTATTTAAAAGAAAGAATACAATGAGAAAAATTTTTATCCTAAGTCTATTCACAACTATATCTCTTTTTGCCTCAGCACAAAAAGGAGTTGTGAAAGATGCAACCAGAGCATTTAAAAGTGATGACCTAAATGAAGCGAGAGCTCTTGTAAAACAAGCATTGCAGCATGATGAAACTGCAAACGATCCGGAAACATGGAAGCTAGCAGGTGATATTGGAGATAAGACTTTCGACAATGAAAGAATAAAAGAAGGTCTTGGACAGAATGCAAATCATCAAGTTATGTACAATGGTCTTATGGAATCTTATGAACCATATTTAAAAGCAGACTCTTTAGCCCAAATTCCAGACTCAAAGGGTAGAGTTAAAAATAATGTAAGAAAAGACATTGCGGACAAACTATTTGCCAATCAACATTTTTTTATAAATGGAGGCATATTTTTTAATGAGAAAAAAGAATATTCAAAAGCATCTAAGTATTTTGAAACCTTTTGGGATATACCACAATTAGACGTAGTTGAAGATATAAGGAACAATTTCCCGATTGATAGCACATACCAAACAATTAAATATTATGCTATCATTACCGCTATTCAGGCAGAAGATAATAAAAAGGCATTAGAACTCCTAGAGCGTGCTACTAATGAACCATTTATTGAAAATAGTGCTTATGAAGAAAGTGACTTATACGAACTATTAGCTACGCAGTACCAACAATCTGGTGACACTGCATCGTATATGGAAATATTAACTGTTGGATCAGCTAAATACCCAAAAAGTAAATATTTCATTCCAAATTTGATCAATATCTACATTCAGAATGGGGAAAATGAAAAAGCGTTGGAATACTTAGATCAAGCTATTGCAAATGATTCGACTAATGCGTGTGATCTAAACAGTGTAAAAGCTGCATTATTTGTAGAACAAGGAGAATTTGATAAAGCTGAAGTTGAATTTAAGAAAGCATTAGAGGCCGATGAAAATTGTAACCGTGCATTAGAAGGTCTTGCACTAAACTACATCCTTCAAGCACAAGAGTTAAAAGATAAATCAGCACAAGAGATGAATGATAGAAAACTACAAGCTAAATATGATGAACAAACAATAGTTTTTTATCAGCTGTCATTGCCTCATTTAGAAAAATACACTGAAAATATTACTGCAGATGGTGCAAATGAGCAGGCAATTAAAAGTGCATTGATTAAATTGCAAAATGTTTATTATAACTTGAGTAATTTAGGAATAGATAAATCTAAAGAACTTGATCTAGTAGAAGAACAACTTAGTGCATATGAATAATTATATAACAAAGGATTTTATATAATAGTTATAATAACATAAAAAAACATCTCTGAAGGTAATTCTTCAGAGATGTTTTTTTATGTGTTAGCATCCCCAATTAGCCGTATTGCGAATAAAATAACAAAAGCAGATCTTTGCAAAAAAAAGATATGCTTAGTTTGAATGAAGATAATCGTTATTTGGTGTGCTTGGAAGGTGTAGATTTGCGCAAAGGTGTGAATGGGGTTATGTGGAGTGTGTGATCATCAAATTATCTTCGATGGATTTTCGAAATGATATTGCTTGACGATTTATTTTCACTTCAAAACAGTATGCAACTTTCAGTGATAATTATATTTATCAAAAAAAGATATAATGTAAATATAGAAGTACAGATGGAGATAAAATTAGATTGAAAAGAGTGTTAATAAAATAGCCTATTAAACATAATAGTCATTATTGTTATTTTCATCAAGAAGTTTATTGAGAGAACAGTCAAATATAAACGATATAAAATCGTATATTTGTAGTATAAAATAAACTGATAAATAAGCATACTACAAATGGACAATCAACGTTACGGACTGCGGGGAGTATCCGCTTCAAAAGAAGATGTACATCAAGCAATAAAAAATATAGATAAAGGTATATATCCTAGAGCATTTTGCAAAATTATTCCAGATATATTAGGAGGAAATATAGATTATTGTAATATAATGCATGCTGATGGTGCAGGCACAAAGTCCTCATTGGCATATATGTACTGGAAAGAAACTGGTGATCTTTCTGTTTGGAAAGGAATTGCTCAGGATGCACTCATCATGAACGTAGATGATTTGTTGTGTGTAGGTGCAACTAATAATATATTATTATCTTCTACAATTGGAAGAAATAAAAACTTAATCCCTGGTGAAGTTATTTCAACCATTATTAATGGGACCAATGAGTTATGCCAAGAGCTAACAGAATTGGGTGTTAATATATATCCTACAGGTGGTGAAACTGCAGATGTAGGCGATTTGGTAAGGACAATTATTGTGGACAGTACTGTTGCTTGCCGAATGAAACGAGCAGATGTAATTGATAATGCAAACATTCAAGCAGGAGATGTAATTGTAGGATTATCTTCAAGTGGACAAGCTACTTACGAACACGAATACAATGGTGGAACAGGAAGTAATGGCTTGACTTCAGCTCGACATGATTTATTTGCAAATTATTTAGCTAATAAATATCCCGAAAGTTACGACTCTTCCATTCCAAAAGATCTTGTTTACTCTGGTAATTTAACTCTAACAGAAGAGATTGAAGAGCTAGGAGTTGATGCAGGCAAGCTACTTCTCTCCCCCACCCGTACCTATGCTCCTGTTATATCACTACTGCTAAAGGAGTTAAGAGGATCTATACATGGAATGATTCATTGTTCTGGTGGTGCACAAACAAAAATACTGCATTTCTTAAATGATGGTTTACATGTGATTAAGAATAACTTATTCCCTATACCTCCTTTATTTAAATTAATACAGGAACAATCACATACTGAATGGTCTGAAATGTACAAAGTGTTTAATATGGGTCACAGAATGGAAATATATTTACCCGAAGAATATGCCAACCAAGTAATCGAGATCTCCAAATCATTTAATATTGATGCGCAAATTGTGGGCCGTGTTGAAAAAGGAGCTTCAAAAAGCTTATCTATCGAAAGTAAATATGGCAAATTCAACTATTAATACATTATTTATAGTCATATTTTAGACAGTTATTTATGAACGAGAATACATTGTTAAGTAAATTAGAACACCTAGTTGTTCGTTTTGAAGAGGTTGGCACTCTCATTTCGGATCCTAATGTGATATCAGATATGAAGCGTTATGTGAAATTGAATAAGGAATATAGCGATCTTCAGAAAATCATAGATGCCAGAAATGAATATAAAAATGCTTATGATTCAATTGAGGAAGCAAAAAGCATTTTAGAGAATGAATCTGACAGTGAGTTAAGACAATTAGCAAATGATGAGTTGTCGCAATATAGTGACACCCTACCAGAATTGGAAGAGAAAATAAAATACTTGCTTATTCCTGCTGATCCTGAAGACGACAAAAATGTCATCATGGAAATTAGAGGTGGTACAGGTGGTGACGAAGCTGCTATATTTGCAGGAGATTTATATAAAATGTACACTAGGTTTTGCGAAGATAAAGGTTGGACAACTGAAGTAACTAGCTCTACTGAAGGCACATCTGGAGGATTCAAAGAGATTATATTTACAGCTTCGGGAAATGGAGTATATGGTATATTGAAATATGAATCTGGAGTACATCGCGTTCAGCGAGTACCACAGACTGAAACTCAAGGTCGTGTACATACTTCTGCAGCTACTGTTGCAGTTTTGCCAGAGGCGGAAGAATTTGATGTGGAAATTAATCCTGCTGATATTGATTTACAAACATCACGTTCAGGAGGTGCTGGTGGTCAACATGTGAACAAAGTAGAAACAAAAGTACAGCTTACTCATAGACCCTCAGGTATTGTTGTTGTTTGTCAGGCAGGACGATCGCAGGTTGCTAATAGAGAAATGGCTATGCAAATACTTCGTTCTCGAATTTATGATATCGAATTAGCTAAAGTTCAAGGTGATGTTGCTTTGCGACGCAAGACTCTTGTTTCTACAGGAGATAGATCTGCCAAAATTAGAACATATAATTATCCACAAGGTAGAATAACCGACCATAGAATCAACTATACAAGCCACAACTTATCCGCATTTATGAATGGTGATATTGAGGATGTGATTAATCAATTAATCATTACTGAGAATGCTGAAAAAATGAAAGAGGCTAACCTGTAATTATTACACACAAGAATATACTTATATGACGAAGCAAGAGTTATTTAATCAGATAAAAAAGAAACGATCGTTTCTTTGTGTTGGTCTAGATACTGATCTAAAAAAAATACCACAGCATCTACTAAATGCTGTAGATCCTATCTATGAGTTTAATAAATCTATTATTGATGCAACTGCAAAATACTGTGTTGCCTATAAACCAAATTTAGCTTTTTATGAAGCGGCTGGTCTTGATGGATGGTTAGCCTTTGAAAAGACTGTAGCTTATGTAAAGCAACGATACCCTGAAATCTTTTTAATAGCTGACGCTAAACGTGGCGATATTGGCAACACCAGTGAGATGTATGCTCGTGCTTTTTTCGATAAATTAAAAATGGATGCTGTAACCGTTGCTCCTTATATGGGTGAAGATAGTGTGCGTCCTTTTTTGGTGGAAAAAGAAAAGTGGGTAATACTTTTAGCATTAACTTCTAATAAAGGGTCACATAACTTTCAACTTACAGAAGATATTAATGGTGAAGCACTGTTTGAAAAAGTTTTAAAAACTTCAAAGGAATGGGCCTCTGATGAAGAGATGATGTATGTAGTTGGTGCAACTCAAGATAAACTATTTGATCGTGTTCGTAAAATTGTTCCTAATCATTTTCTTTTAGTACCAGGGATTGGTGCACAGGGGGGAAGTTTGGAGGCAGTATGCAAAGTTGGTATGAATAAAACATGTGGACTTTTA
>CAYTJC010000040.1:0-4028 GCA_964437875.1 uncultured Dysgonomonadaceae bacterium | reverse complement strand
GTAAACTCTTCTCGGGCAATCATTTATGCTGATAATAGCAAAGACTATGCATCTAGTGCTGCTAAAGAAGCACAAAAAGTACAAGTTGAAATGGCTCAAATGCTTAATAAATATCTTTAGAGCCTATATTTCACCTCACCATAAACTATCTTGCTTCCTAGCTTTTTAAATAATTTATTACCTTTACTCTCAAAACATAATTATTATGCTTCAAAAGCGAAAGATAATAAATGATCCCGTTTTTGGATTCATCACAATTCCAAATGAGTTTATATACAAACTAATACAACATCCATTTCTTCAAAGACTGAATAGAATTAAGCAACTTGGGTTAGCTGCATTTGTATATCCAGGAGCACAGCACACGAGATTTCATCACTCTATCGGTGCCATGTATCTTATGACTGAAGCCCTAAATCAATTAAAACAGAAAAACAATATAATCACTGAAGAAGAGTATATTGGTGCACTGTCGTGCATACTTTTGCACGATATTGGTCACGGACCCTTTTCGCATGTTTTAGAGCATACCTTAGTAACTAAAGTGCGACACGAAACGCTCTCTCTTTTATTGATGGAACGACTAAATAAAGAATGGGACAATCAGTTAGAAATCTGTATATCTATTTTTAAAGATGAATATCCTAAACATTTTCTGCATCAGCTAGTTAGTGGGCAATTGGATGTAGATAGATTAGACTATTTGCGTCGCGACAGTTATTTCACAGGTGTAACGGAAGGGAACATTGGTTCTGCACGAATTATAAAAATGTTGGATGTAAGAAATGATAAGTTAGTTATAGAATCAAAGGGAATCTATTCCATCGAAAACTTTCTTACATCACGTAGATTAATGTATTGGCAAGTATATCTGCATAAAACTGCCGTTGCAGCAGAAAAGACTTTAATTAACACTTTGATGAGAGCCAAAGAATTAGCACAAAATGGAGTTTCTTTATTTGCCTCACCCTCCTTTAGTTATTTTTTGAGAAACGATGCAAACGAAGAAGACTTTAGTGAAAATGCTGAAACTTTAAATCTATTTCTGGACCTTGACGATAATGATATTTGGTCTGCACTAAAAGTATGGAGCACTCACAATGATTTAGTCCTTTCAACTTTGAGCAAAGCTCTTATAAATAGACGTTTATTTAAAATAGATATAAGTCATCGTCAACACGATAACAATAAAATAGATGCTTATGTAACAAAACTGAAGCGTTATTTTAAAATATCAGAAGCTGAAGCTCGTTATTTTGTGTCTTCCAATATTATAACCACAGATATGTACAATGAAAACGACGACAGCATAGATATTCTATATCGCGACGAAACTATAAAAGATATATCTGAAGCTTCTGATATGCTCAATATAGATTTACTCTCTAAAAAAGTAGAAAAATATTATTTTGCATACTACAAAATAGATTGAAACAGAATCTCAAATATACCTACTCTTCTTCTTTTGCAGTAGGAACTATAAATCTAACAACTATTGCACCAATAATACCTGCTGAAATTATTATAACTTTTAATAAAAACACTTTTGCAACTAAAAAGGAAGAAATAAGCACCATTGTTAGCATAAATGCAATTATTTTATATTTCCCTCTAAGTGGCACCCCTTTTTGACGTTGATAGTTTTTAATACGAGGTCCTAAATACTTGTTATCCAACAACCAATTATATAATTTCTCAGAGCTTTTTGCATATAATGCGGCGGAAAGTAACACAAAAGGTGTAGTAGGTAAACCCGGTAGAAAAATACCCAGTATTCCTAAAGCTAGGGAAATAGATCCGCCTGTCATATAAAGAGCTCGAACAATGCGATTTTTTTTCAGTTCTAAACGAACCTCTTTCTCTGAAATCGAAATTTCCTTACAATGCGGTTGTGAACTATTCAGATTGTTTTTATATCTCATTATTTATAATTTTGCAATTCACTCTTTTATTATATACCTAAATAAGCAACTAAAACGATGAATAAAAGATAAAGGTAACTATTTATTCTGTCAAAGAAAGCACAGCTTATATTAAGAATTACTTCAATATCTTTTTGCACATTAAAAAATAGTTCATAAATAGCTATTTTGCTTTATCAAAGTGCACATCCAATGCCTCTCTTTACCATTACTTTTTACTCGTTTGATTTAAAATTACTATATTTGTATTAGTGTAAAACTGTATAACAGATTAAACATCAATAAATACATAATATTGAATGAAAAATAATTATGAAAAGTAAAAATATAAACTTATTATTTGTTTGCTTAGGCAACATCTGTCGCTCACCAGCAGCAGAAGGTATTGTAAAAAAAATGATCGAAGATGAAGGTCTTGCTGATAGAGTCTCTGTAGATTCTGCAGGCACATCTAGTTGGAATGAAGGCAATTCACCAGACGAACGAATGCGTTTACATGGATCAAAACGAGGATATGATTTTTGTAGCATAGCTCGCACCTTCAGATCTTCTGATTTTGAAAAGTTTGATTATATAATTGTTATGGATAATAACAATTACATGAATGTAAAGAAACTAGCCAAAACAGATGAAGATATTGCAAAAATTCATCGAATGACCGATTTCTCTTTAGATTTCTCAGATCACGATCATGTTCCAGATCCCTATTATGGAGGAGATGACGGATTCAATTTAGTTATGAACCTACTTGAGGACGCTAGTAAAGGACTTTTAAAAGAAGTGAAAACAAAATTAGAATAATAACTACATAGACTTCTTCAATAAATTTTAAAGTTTAATTACATATTAAATGCAATGTGGAACTTACATAAAAGATAGTGTTTTCCGTTTATTTACCCAGTGAGGAGATGTAATACACCACTCTATATTAATACTCAAATGAATATAAATTATTGAATTAAGCCTTAGCATATATTGAGATAGAGAAAAAGGTTTGACTTTAAAAGTCAAACCTTTTTCTCTATCTCAATATATGCAATTTAACCAATCAAGTTAATCATTAAATTAATTGGTTACGGCATTTTATACACAACACTATTTATATTCATTCCAGCACCCACTGAAGCGAATACAATAGTATCTCCACTATTAATTTGGTGAGAAGTTACTTCTGCACGCAAAACCAAGTCAAACAAAGTTGGAAGTGTAGCGACAGATGAATTTCCCAACCATGAAATAGTCATTGGCATCACATCGTCAGCTGCATCCTCATATCCGTAAAGATTGTACAAACGTTTAAGAATAGCATCGTCCATTTTACCATTTGCTTGGTGAATAAGCACCTTTTTAATATCATCAACCGTTAGGTTCAACTTATCTAAACCTGCTTTAATCGTTTTAGGTACATTCTCTAATGCATACATATAAAGTCTGCGACCATTCATTTTCAGATAAAGCTTTTTAGTAGCAGCCTCTTCTGGCTTATATGAAAACCCTAAATGCAACATTTGAGCATATTGTAAAGCATCTGATCTAGAGTTATGTCCCAAAACACCTACAGGAGTATCGCTTTCTCGTGCTTCTATTACACATGCTCCAGCTCCATCAGCATAAATAAGACTATCGCGATCGTGTGGGTCAGAAATACGTGAAAGCACTTCACCACCAATCACTAATATCTTGTTAGCATCGCCTGATTTAATGTAATAATCGGCTTGTATAATTCCTTGCACCCATCCTGGACAACCATATAAAATATCATATGAAACAGAATATGGATTTTTAATTCCCAACTTTTGCTTCACCCTTGCCGCCAAACTTGGACAAATATCTATACTATTATTATCTACTTTAGTATCTCCAAAATTATGAGCAAATATAATATAGTCTAGTTCTTCTTTATCTATACCTGCATCATCAATAGCCTTTTGGGCAGCAAAAAAACCTAAGTCAGAAGTAGAGTGCTCATCATCAATATGCCTACGCTCAGATATAGTTGTAATTTCAAGAAACTTATCTACAATTTGTTGATTTGGAGTAGGTAGTTTAGTACCAGATGAATCATAAAACTCATGCGATAAGAAATCGCTGTTTTTAACTTTTTTC
>CAYTJC010000039.1:2773-10081 GCA_964437875.1 uncultured Dysgonomonadaceae bacterium | reverse complement strand
AGCATTAATCAATATTGTGTTGGCACTCCATTGTTTACCGCTTTTATCTACTACCGACTTAATTTTCTTACCATTGGAGGTGAAATCTACAATCTCGGTGTTGTAATGAATCTTTACATTCTCTTTGGCCAATTCGCTCACAAAACCTTCAATCACTTTATACATTCCGCCCACCACATTGTAGTAGCCATCGTGTTGAAACTCCGTGTAAGACAATAAAGAGTATATAGCCATTGTATCAAAAGGAGTTCTTCCTAAAAAGAACGCTACCAATGATACAATCTGTTGTGCTTCTTTAGAATCGAAATACTTTTCTACGTGCTGAAAAAAGCTTTTGAAGAGAACAGGAACATGCACTGGGTTCACACGCATCAGTGTGGTGATGTAGTCAAACATCGAGTCGAAGTTATTCTTCACCACCAAGTCAACAGTATCATTAAACAAAGCACCCGATTTTTTCAAGTACTTATGCATTTTCTCCTCAAAGTCAGGTTCAATATCTTTAAACTGCTCCGCCAATTTTGCAATATCTTTGTACAGATGGAAAGTCTTGGGGTTGTTACTAAAATTCACTGAATAGAGAGGGTCTAGCTCTATATATTTGAACGGAAGTTCAATGCCACAATCTCTTGCAAACTCTTCAAACTCGTAGGACATACTAAAGAAGCTAGGGCCAACATCAAAAGTGAAGCCGTCCTTTTTTAGCTGATTTAATCGGCCACCTGCTTGAGCATTTTTCTCTATTATCTCCACTTGATAACCTTTTTTTACTAATCTCAAAGCTGTTGCTAAGCCACCTAATCCAGCACCTACAACTAATACGTTTTTATTATAATTCATTGTTTCTCATCTTTATAAAATTTGGATATAATTCATTTTTCACCCACAAAAAATTGGGTTCAACCTCAAGAATATGTTTGTAATACTCTTCAGCTTTGTCATATTCTTTTATTTCGTTGTATGCTTCAGCCATATTTGTAAGTAAACTCAAGTAGTTCCAATCGTTTTTCATTGCAATGCGGTCTTCCTCCATAATCGCTTGGGCCTGGCTATAATATTCCAAGGCCTCAGTTTTTGATCCTCCAAAAATTGGAGGCATATAAAACTGAGCATTAGCATACTGTATAAATCCATACGGATTGTTTGGGTTTTCCTCCATAGACAGTTTGGCAGCATTTATGCTTTTAGGGCCTACAAATGGAGCTTTTAGTTTGTTTAATCCAATAGAATAACCATAAAATGCAGATCTATATGCATTCACATAAGATGGATAGAGGGCTGTTTCATCTAAATCTTCTAAATTGGCTTCTGCAATTTTCAGATATTCTTTGGCTTGCTTCTTCTCATTGTTTCCTAAGCACCACGCAATATAGCCATATTGATAATTGATCAGCTCTAAGAGAAAATCCTCAGATTTCTTTTTTTCTTCTTGCATCTCATCTATAGTTGCTCTCCATGCATCCATATTATTACCAATGTATGCTTTGTAAATAACTTTTTTATGCTGTGCATTGAGCGAGAAAAAAACCAAAGCTATTAATGCTATTGTGATTGTAAAACGTTTCGTCCTTTCCATATGTGTTTCTTTTTCAATTTATTTTGAATTGATCTCACAATCATCAGTCCCAAGGAGAGTTGTTGTGGTAATAAAAAAATAATATTTTTGTTTACAAGTTGTCTGCTTGTTTTGGAGACTAATACGTGGATACTTAAAACCGTAGCTAAATATACAGCAAATCCTCTCGAATCATAAATCAGCAAAATAGGAATGAATCCTAATGTAGTAATTGTCCAAAACAAAATAGCTAATAGTGTGGAGCCACCAAAAAATGTAGTTACATTTTTAGAAAAACCATTTATCGACTCCTTGTATGAGTCATACATCCGGCATCTCACCTCTTTTTCGTTTGCCAGACAGGCAATATCAAGATGATTCTTTTTGTAATAACGCGCTATTTTGATATCTTCCACTTTTTCGGCTTTCATCTTGTTGTGAGGCAAATGCTTCATGTAGTCTTTCTTTTCAAAAAACATAAACTGGCCATTTGCAGCAGCTATTGACGATAGGCCTATTTTGCGAACCAATATAAGGGGTAAAAGCGTTAGCAAAATATAGTTCATAATAGGAACCGTTGCATATTCTCCCCACGACTGTATTATTTGTTTAGGGAAAATAGAAACTAATTTCAATTGATTTTTGTTAGCAAAATAAAGCGTTTTAGCAATAATATTGTCTCTCACTCTCACATCTGCATCCAGAAATAGCAAATAGTCTCCTTTGGCTTCCATAGCAAGCGAATGGCAAGCATGGTTTTTACCTAACCATCCATTCGGCAATCCTTCAGACTTGATAAGGCGAATGTTTTTTCTATATTTCATAAAATTGCTCACCACTTCAGATGTATCGTCTGTAGATTGATCATCAAATATCAAAATCTCAAAATTACGATGATTTTGGGTTGTCACATCCATCAGTAAAGTCATGATATTTTTCTCCTCATTTCTTGCAGGGATTAAAATAGAAACCAACTTATTGCTGTTTTTAGTAACCCTCAATCTTTGTCTGAAAATAGAATTTAGTAAAACCACTATCAATTGTAGCGTGGTAAATACAATTACTGTGTTGGCCAAATAGATCATTTATATTTTAATTTTAGTTTGATGTATGATACTCTCTTTTAAAAAAGCGTTGTAATCTTTCTCTAATTCCAAATAATTACTATTTTCTCTTTTGTATTCTTTTATATAGTGATACAAAATAGGCCTCTTATTGATGAAGTAATCAATTGAATTCACCAAAAATACTATCTGCACTTTAGACCTGTCTGTTCTTTCAAGAATTTTCTCTACACCTTTTTCAAAAGAAACTGATTGTTTGTGTATTGATTCTACTTTTCCTTGCGGAAACATCAACACCAAATTCTGAGGTTGAGAAAGTAGCTCGGCTGAATATTGCACCGTTTCCACTACCGATCTGGCCGACTTCTTCACAGAAAACCCACCTGTGTAATTGAAGTACCAATGTTTCTTTAGTTGCTCTTCAAGCATCATAAAATGAAACTTCTTCTTAAATATTTTCATGTTTAAAAATAGTTGCCAAAATCCATCCCACCAACTACAATGATTTGAAAGGAGCAAAATAGAGCGAGCGTCGCTCACCTTTACATTCCCCACAACGTCCACTTGAGCAAAATGACGATGAATCATTACCCTAGAAAACAATTTGAATATAGGGTGGATTATAAAATGATGTTTTGCTTTTATAATCATACTCTTAGACTAAGAAAATAAACAAAAGCACAAAAAATATAAACTGACAAAGCAAAACTGCTAATGCCAATCCGTTTTTAATCTGAATCTTCAAAAGCTTTAGTCCAACATGGAAGGCCACAGCAATTAAAAACCAAGTGAAGTAGTTTTGAAAAGGCACTGCTACGTGCTTCCAGCTCCACATATCTAATGCAGGAGCTACCTGCTCCATCACAACATCATATACAAGCATAGAGGCTGATGCCAATACAACTTTAAGAGTAGCAGACAGTTTTGTTTTTTCAAAAATGGCAGCAGTGGTATAAACTAAAAAAACCCAATTGGCACCAATAATTAAAGGTGTGTCCCAAAGTTTAACACCTAAATTCTCTCCATAAACATATTCCCCAAACAACAATCCAGTGCGAACCCCCACCACTTCAATTGCATAAGAAGTGAAATAGATAAAGAATAGATAGGCTATAAGTTTAGTCCTTTGTTTGCTCTCATCTGATAGTGCAAGCACTACAAAACTTAATATTAAAGCCAATGGAGTGAGTTGCAGGAAATAGCTGTTGGTGGCAGGCAATAACATCCCCACCACGCCCACTGTATAAAATACAATCAGAAGCAATGCAATGGTTGTATGTTGCGTTACAAAAAATGTTTTAAACTTGTTGTTTTTAATCATGCCTCCAACTTTTTCAATCTGTTGCGGAGCATTATTGCAGCCAATAGCATTGTAAACCCGTAAACAAAATCTTCTACAGGTATGGTTATAAATCGCAAGTTGAGATTCTCAGTATGATCATACCAAACTACAGGATTGGCAGTAAAAGCACCTGTGAGAGCACCATTTACCAATACAAATGGAATCAAAATGACCAGGAAAGTACAATAAAACCTGCTAATGGTTTCTGTTTTATCGAAATAAGAAAAAGCTATCACAATTATAAACACTAACATTATATACACTGTGTAAGCTTTACCTAAGTTGAGCAATAAAACAATCAATGCTATTACAAAAAGAAAGAGAGAGAGTCGCCTTGAAATGTTGCTCGCCAATTTAAAACTGGGAAAATAAACATGCAACACATCGTGCAAAAATATACTAGCATAAGGAATGGCAATAAAGAAAAGCCACTCTTCGATGGGTAGTTTAAATAGGAATATTGAGGAGAGATAATCTCTGTTGAATCCCCACACACCAATTTTGGTGAAATAAATATCGCCCACAATATAAAATAGGGCAATGGCAATAATAGATGGCAGCAAATACTTCCACTGTTTATAGAATTGAAGCTTCTTATCGAAACTCAATTTGAGCTCTTTAAATCAAAAAGCAAGAAGTTTGTCTTTCAATGAGGAAATCTTAGAAAAAGCAGCAGCATAAAATGAAGAAAGAGGATGCCATTATTGGACACCCTCTGAGACTTATTTTTTTTGTAAAAGGAGTATTTACTTTGCGCAACACAAGAACAAGCTACTAAACTTGCATCCGCTATGCTTATTTTATTTCAAAAAAACTCTCTACATATACACTGCTGCAAACACTGCCAAAGGAGCTCTTCTGCCCACATTCAGCTCCAAGGTATCGTTATGAATTGTGTAATTATCAGTCAGTTCAAATACTTCCATAAACTCCGACTCATTCACATCTACATCTGGACACATCTTCATGGTGATGCCCATGTTTTTGAAACGAATTCTATTACCTTCCTCCAGTTCATACTCACCCGTGATAGAGTTGCAACCCGCAAAACCACCTACTGTTTTGTCTTCCGTTTTTAAGGTGAAAAATATTTCACGCTCCTGATTTTCTACCATTTCCACATCTTGCCCTTCCAGCTTAATCAGTTTCCAATACTTTTCAGTAATTACTTGGTCTGTGTCTGCCATCTCAGTGGTTGTATCAGTTGTTGCTGCATCATTGTCAGCTTTTTTGTTCCCACCACAACTAATGAGCACAAGTGAAAATAAAGAAATAAATAAAATAGATAATCTCATATTTGTTTTGTTTTTAATGATTACTTGCACTTTAATTCAACGTTAAAGCTGTACTTTAGTTTATTTTGCGTACAAATTTTGTCAAAATCATAATGCTCTGACCATCTATTTTCCCCTCAATATGGGTTGGGTCGTTAGCGTCTGGTCGGATGTTCCTTACAGCAGTACCCATTTTAGCATTTATGCTAGATCCTTTCACGTCCAAATCCTTTATTAAGCTCACAGAGTCGCCCATTAGCAATAACTCGCCATTGCAGTCTCTGTGCAGTGTGTCCTCAATATCTATAAGGTGCTCGCCGCTTGCTTTTGCCCACTCCATATTGTCTTCGTCAAGATACAACATCTCAATGGCATCATGAGCCCAAGTTTCAGATCTAAATCTATTGAGCATTCTCCAAGCCAATACCTGCACTGCAGGCACTTCACTCCACATAGTATTGGGCAAGAAAGCCGACCAATAGCTGCTTTCTAACTCTTCTGTAATATTTATTTGCGCCAAGCATTTGTTGCACAGATGTACGTTGGTATTAATGTCTGCACCACTACCGTGTGGAACATTAAAAAAATTGCTTGCCTCTGCAGCTTCGCACAATTCGCACGTGCCCTTGCTACGCTCCTGTAATTTCTTTTCTAAACTCATTTTTGATAAATATTTGTGTTAATTTTCACGCAAAGATAAGCATTATAAAGATAACATGTGTGAGACACACAATAAGACACAAAAGCAGGATGGGAACCATGGGGTGAGACAGTGTGCTTTAGTAAGCTTTAGAACCATACATATCTTAAGGCAAAACCCTCACTACGTTCCTGATTGACAGGGGGGGGCGGCAAGCATTGTCTTTGAGAAGTTCATTGTTTTATTTCCGTCACCTCAAACCCAAGACTCTCATAACTCGCACCCAAAATGCACACCATTTACACTTTAAAATTAGATGCTCTGATTCTTTTTCTTTATTTTTGTATCTGTAATTTAGTCAATCATACATACATAAATATATATACATATACCCCTACCAAAATGCAAAAAATATTATTGCTCCTTGTTTCGGTATCCTTCTTTTTCTCCTGCGGAGTAGAAAAGAAAAGCACGCCGCTCTCTACATCTCATCTCAACTTGACACCCCACCCACAATACGTCAACTTGAAAAATGGAAACTTAGATATCTCTAAAGGAATGAGCTTGGCAACTACCTTAAGTGGCTCTATCATTGAAGATATGAAGGGATATTTAAACGAATGGATTACATTTGACCAAGAGACACATACAAAACTATCACTCATTGTAGATGAAGGCTTCTCGTCAAACAAAGAGAACTATTTACTCTTAATCAACTCCCAGGGAGTCACCATCAAAGCAAGTGATTTTGCAGGTGTATTCTATGGTGTGCAAACATTGAGTCAGTTGTTGCAGTTCAACTCCAACAATGCAGCTTCACTGCCCTATTTAGAAATAGAAGACCGTCCCCGCTTTGCCTATCGTGGTTTTATGTTAGATGTATCCCGACACTTCTTCCCCTTAGATTTCGTCAAAAAACAGATAGATTTAATGGCTCACTATAAGCTCAACACCTTCCACTGGCACTTAACGGATGGACCCGGTTGGAGATTAGAAATAAAAGAATATCCAGAACTTACCAATATAGCGGCATGGCGCACCCACGAAACTTGGAAGGAGTGGTGGGACTCTCCATCGCGCAAATATGTGAAAGAGGGTAGCGAGGGAGCTTATGGTGGATATTACACACAAGACCAAGCCCGCGAATTGGTGAAATATGCAGCCAAAAAGAACATCACGGTAATTCCAGAAATTGAGATGCCAGGCCACTCCGAAGAGGTACTTGCTGTTTACCCCCAACTTTCGTGTACCGGAAAACCTTATACAAGTAGTGAGTTTTGCATCGGTAACGAAGAGACATTCACCTTCCTTCAAAATGTGTTGGATGAAGTAATCGATATCTTTCCTTCAGAATACATTCATATTGGTGGCGACGAAGCCAGTCGCAATCATTGGAAAGAGTGCCCCAAATGTCAAGCACGTATGGTAGAGGA
>CAYTJC010000039.1:0-2763 GCA_964437875.1 uncultured Dysgonomonadaceae bacterium | reverse complement strand
GATTAAAAGACGAAAATGAATTGCAAAGCTATTTAATCAAACGCATCGAAAAGTACCTCAATAGCAAGGGTCGTCGTCTGCTTGGCTGGGACGAAATATTGGAAGGTGGTCTTGCACCCGATGCCACTGTTATGTCGTGGCGTGGAAAAGAGGGTGGTATCAAGGCAGTCAAAAGTGGTCACCAAGCCATCATGACGCCAGGCAAGTTTTGTTATTTCGACTCCTATCAAGCTAATCCAGATACAGAGCCCGAAGCTATTGGCGGTTTCCTTCCGTTAGAAAAAGTGTATTCATACAACCCAGTACCCGATACATTAACAGCCAACGAGGCTGCAAGAATACTGGGAGTGCAAGCCAACTTGTGGGTAGAGTATATCCCCACCACCCATCATGTAGAGCACATGGTTTGGCCACGCCTCCTTGCCCTTGCAGAAGTGGCATGGACAGAGCCTGAGCACAAAAACTGGGATAACTTCAAGATCCGAGCCAACAATGCCATCCCTTTGTTGAGAGAGAAAGGGTACAATGCCTTCGAATTGTCAGACGAAGTTGCTTTTTCGCACTCGGTAGATACTGCAAAAGGGGCCATTCTTGTTGATTTTTCTACTGAGAAAGCTCCAGCCGAAATTAGATACACGACAGACAGTTCTACACCCACCACACAATCTTTTCTTTATAAAGAACCACTTGTGGTGAACGACTCTGCAAAGATTACTGCACAAATATTTATAAACGACCAACCAATTGGGCAACCCATAGCGCATCGTTTCGATTATCATCAAGCCATTGGCAAACCAGTTACATACAATATCCCCGTCAACCCCTATTATCCAGCTGGTGGCGAAGAGGCTTTGGTAGATGGTCTCATGGGTGGACTGTCTCATGGCGATGGTCGTTGGCAAGGATCAACAAGTGGTATCGATGTCACAATTGATATGGGTGATGTAATGCCCTTGAAACACATCAGTGGCCGATTCATGCAAAGCATTGGCCCAAGAATTTGGTTTCCACAAGAGGTGGTTATTTATGTGTCGGACGACAACCAGAAATTCACAGAGCTTACTCGTATAGAGAATACCATTTCACGCGAAAAACCAGGCACAATCCTCGAAAATTTTGGTTGGGAAGGTAGTGCCAGTGCGCGCTATATAAGATATCAAGCACCCTCAATTAGGGTGAAGGGTGGTGCTTGGGTATTTGCAGATGAGATTGTGGTGTGGTAGGTGTTTTGTAGGAGCTTGGTGAGCAGTAAGCAGTGAATAGTTGAGTTTCCCTAAATAGAACAGCTTTTTAGGGACAAGTCGCGTCTTGTCCCTATTCAATAATACCAAAGCCATATTTACAACACCGCTGACGCGGATATTTATCCGTGCCTTTGTCCAATCCATAATCGAGAAAGGCACAAGTCAGAGACTTGCACCAGCTGAATAACCAACACACAATTATCAATTACCCCGCCCTTTGGGCACACCTTTCCAGAGAGACATGTGGCTGTAAGCCAAAAACGCAACTCCTTGCTTCCTTGCGTCTTGGCGAGAACCTCTTTGGTTTAACCGCACATAACATCTATAGTGACCCTGCAATTTTATTTGTCATATATTTGTTATTATACTTACTTTATTTTGAATTGAGTCACTATCAGATAGTGGTCAGATGGAAATACATCAGGGTGCGATGAAACTATTTCTGTAGATATGTTTTCCAATACATCTCCTTTATAGTATAGTTGGTCAATTCTTTCATTTATGATGTGCGAATAGCCTGGATATTTTTCAACATCCGGATATAAACTTCTATATGCATCTACAAATCCATTTTCAATCAGTTTTTCAGAAGCTGGACTATTACCTCCATCTGTATGAGGGGCAACATTAAAATCGCCACCAAAAAGAACAGGCACTTCATCACTGTTTTCAAAACGAGTCTTGTGAAATTCAAAAACATCGGGAAAGCTAGCCATTCCATACCAGTTTGCCATTACCCACATCTCTTGTCCTTTGCTCAGCTCCACTTTTGCGCCCACATTCATAAATGGAGCCTTTTCTGGCACCCTTACTTCCACTATTGGGTAACGGCTAATCACCGAATTATTAGAACCTTGACCTAGGTAATCCCAATCAATAGTAGAGGCATAGTAGTAGCCCAATTCGGCTGCAATAAATTCGCCAGACGAATAGGTTTCATTCATCATTATCACATCAATCTCGTTCTCCTGTATCATCTCCACTATACGAATTCGGGAATCCCATCCATGTTCTCTCACTGTCCAATGCTTGCCACCGTGCCAGATATTCCAAATCGCTGCATTCAGGCTCTCCTGTTTTGTTGATGGGGTGTCTGTCATACTCGTTTTTGTATATTGAGCGTACTCTGCAAATACTTCATCCAGACTCAATGTTTTGTCGAATATTTGCAACTCATCAATTCTAAATTCTGGTTGATGCAGTTGTTCTTTTAATGTATAGTAAGTGGCAACTTCATTGTCGATAATTATTTTCCCATCCACCAATGAGTAAATTTTAGAGAGAGGTGCAACTTCCATAAACTCCATAGCCTGATGAATGGTGTAGGGGCTACGACTTAATCTACTGCGAATTCTTAAAACAGCCTCCCAATCATCCTTGTCAACTTTTTTGTTGAGTAGCGACTCAGGCATTGTAACCAGTGTCAATAGTTCACTATCTTTTACTTCACCCGATTCCAGCTTATTAAACTCATCCACCATCTGTTGTAGGTTTTCTGCACCATCTTCTATTGCAGGAA
>CAYTJC010000038.1:0-10569 GCA_964437875.1 uncultured Dysgonomonadaceae bacterium | reverse complement strand
GGCAAAACTTCCAATCTAATCAGGTCGCGTTGCACCGACCCTGGCACAACAGCAGGATGCCATTCGTTTTTATCGGTTTGTGTAAATTGCCACTCGCTGTTCAGTTGTAGAATGGTAGCAGGTTCGCTGGCCCAAAGTAAAATAGGAATAAAACAGAGCAATGATAATAGCTTTTTCATATCGTAGTTGTGTAAAGTTATAATCTCTTTCAACGCAAATATAACTATTAATTATATAGATTGAACCCTATAATAAGCAATAAAGCAAATTATTAAAATTCATTCTCTGCTGATACTTTCCATATTTTAACGGTGTATATTTATATAAATTCGTATTTTTACAGAATAGAGAAGATAAATTTCGGTTCATATAAAAGAATCACGATATACAATGCAAAATTTAACTGCTACAGATAGAACAACTTTAAGAGGTTTACACAAGAAGGTTTACTTTTTTCTACGCGAAACAATGTCGAGAAAAGAGGTAGGCATGTTGTCTGCTATTATCAGTCAAGACAATACGATTTTCAAAAGTGAGGAGTCGCTTAGTAAGTTGCTGTTTTCTCTCAAAACTGCTATTATTGCAGTAGAAGAGATACGATTGAAACAGGCTACTGTATGCTCTATACTTTTGTTTGATGCGGTTCAATCAAACTATATCTCTTTGGATGAGGTAGGAGAAAAGTTCGGAAACGAAATTAAAGTTATACTTCTTGGTCTTCAAAGGGTACATAAGCTAGACTCTAAGAAGTCTGACGATAGATCAGAAAACTATGTAAAGCTAATCCTTTCTGTTATTCAAGATATCAGGGTGATTTTTATTGTTCTCTCCATGCGGGTGCAACAAATGAGAGAAGCCAAAGAGATGGATGAGACTGAGCGATTTGATTTTGGCGTAGAAACACTCTTTTTGTATGCTCCACTGGCACACAGAATGGGTTTGTATAATATAAAATCTGAGTTAGAAGATTTATCGCTGAAATATACAGACCGAGAAGCTTATGATTATGTAGCCAAGAAACTAAACGAAACTAAGCGTTCGCGCGATAAATACATTGAGGAGTTTCTTGCTCCCGTAAATGAGAAATTGAAGCAGACGGGTCTAAAGTTTGAAGTGAAAGGGCGTATAAAATCTATCTTCTCAATTCTGAATAAACTGAAGAAGCAGCAAATAGAGTTCGAAAGCATTTATGACCTTTTTGCTATTCGTGTGGTTCTTGATTCTGACATGGAAAACGAAAAAGCCGATTGTTGGCAAGTCTATTCTATCATCACAGACATGTATCAGCCCAATCCAAAACGTTTGAAAGATTGGTTGTCGATACCTAAAACAAACGGATATGAGTCGTTGCACATTACAGTAATGGGTCCAGAGTCTAAGTGGGTTGAAGTGCAAATACGCACCCGGCGGATGAATGAGGTGGCAGAACGTGGTTTAGCAGCTCACTGGAAGTATAAGGGCTTGAAGGCTGAGTCGTCTTTTGAAGATTGGCTCACAACAATGCGTGAATCTCTCGAAAACAGAGATACTGATGAGGAAAACAAATTGGAAGATTTTAAGCTAAATCTGTATGATGATGAAATTTTTGTTTTCACACCTAAAGGTGATTTGAAAAAACTCCCAAAAGGAGCTACAGTTTTGGATTTTGCTTTTTCCATTCACTCCAAAGTGGGTGCTACTTGTGTATCTGGAAAGGTAAACGGAAAGAATGTTCCTATCAAATATAAACTAAAGAGTGGCGAACAGATTGAAATAAACACTTCTCCCAACCAATCGCCCAAGCAAGACTGGCTAAGCTTCGTAGTAACGTCAAAAGCACGCACAAAAATTAGACAGCTACTGAAAGAGGAGGCTGGAAAGCAGATTGACTTTGCCAAAGAGATGCTATTGCGACGGATGAAAAACCGTAAAATAGAGTATGACGAGGCTGTTCTTTCTCAGCTAATCAAAAAGCTTCGCTACAAAACTGTTACCGACTTTTACATAGATATTGCTAGAGAAAAAACCGATGTAAACAGCTTAATTGATAAGTATGTAGAGTTCGAAAAAAGGCATACAGATACATATGAGTCATCACTAGAAACCAGTGCTTCACACTTTAAATTACCAGAACAAACTGAAGAGACACATGCGCTTGATGAGTTGGTAATTGATCAAAATCTGAAAGGGATAGACTATACATTGGCTAAATGTTGCAACCCAATATTTGGAGATAAGATATTTGGTTTTGTATCAACTCAAGGAATTAAAATACATAGAATGAACTGCCCCAATGCAAACGACTTGTTTTCAAGATATGGATATCGGATACTAAAGGCACGGTGGACGGGGCAAGGTTCTTCATCATCAAGCTACACAACGGTGTTGCGTGTAATAGGCAATGACCACATTCATATTGTAGCTAATCTCATGTCCATTATTTCTAAAGAAGAGGGGGTGCAGTTGCGTTCTATAAATATAGACTCTAATGATGGCCTATTTCATGGTACACTAAGTGTGTCCATTGCCAATACTTCAAAACTAGAAATGCTGATGAAGAAGCTGAAAGATGTGAAGGGAGTGAAGCAGATAAACCGTGTGAGTTAGCTTTTGTAATAACAGGAGCAACAACAAGATTAACGCAATGTTTGCCTTTTTATTCTCAAATAGTTGTGTTTCCAGGGGGTGGTTTCGAGTGCGCCCTCCATGTTGCAAGAAATCTACTCTCTGTAAAGGCACAATGCTTTGCGTCTTTTGTATGCAACCCCTCTTTTTGGGCGAAAAATAGAATAATTCACTCTTTACCCATAATATCCTGTACTTGCTTCAACAAATCATGCATATATTCCCGTTTAAACTCCTCAGGTTTTAATACTTCATCATCCAATTGAATTAAGTCAATATCGATGATAACTTTCCCTTCCGCTTTATCTGATGGTTGGCGACCCATTTCTTTCTCAATCGTTTTAAAGCAATTTATCAATTCATCTTTACTCATAGCTGTTTCGAAATAGCCAAGAGCATTCAAGAATGGTCCTTTATACTGTATGCCAAAAGGTTTGGTTTCAATAATTTCGGTAAATTGGATGGTGGGGAAATATGCCAACAAGCAATCTAAGGCATGTTTCACATTAAAGTTAGCATTCGTGTTGGTTCCTATACTGAGTAAAGTTTTGCGCATTGTAAAAAGATTTATAGTACAAATATACCTCAGAATTTTTAATTTCACTCCAATACCCATTTTCATTTAAAAAATCAATTATCTTTGTTACAAATAGTATCAGCAACAATGCTGCTACTTTTCAAGTCTTTGATAAGAAATGGTTGAAGGCAGAGTTTTCTCACAAGACTGAAAAAAATCAATTATAATGAAAACATTAAAAATAACGTCAACGTTCTTTGTACTATTTTTTTCGGTGATGGTATTGTCCGCACAAAACACCAAACCTTTGATTTATAAAATCAATATAAAAAAGAATATTGGGAGTACTACGTGGGTGTATCTTCAAAATGGATTGCATGCAGCTAAAGAGAAAAATGCTGATTATGTATTGCTTCATATCAACACTTATGGTGGTGGTGTATTGGAAGCCGACTCTATGCGAACAGCCGTGCTCAACTCTCCCATACCCGTTATTGCTTTTATAGATAACAATGCAGCCTCAGCTGGAGCCCTTATATCTATTGCTTGCGACAGCATATTCATGCGTTCTAGTGCAAGTATGGGGGCCGCCACTGTGGTGTCGGGCGATGGTGACCAAGCTCCCGACAAGTATCAATCGTATATGCGAGGTATTATGCGAGCCACTGCCGAGTCACAAGGCAAAGACACCCTTATTCTTGGCACTGACACTATCGTTAATTGGAAACGAGACCCTAAAATTGCTGAAGCAATGGTGGACCAACGCATCGTTATTCCCGGATTGGTTGACTCTACACAAGTGCTCACACTTACCGCTAGTCAAGCAGTAGAGCTGAACTATTGTGATGGTGTGGCAGAAAACATAGATGAGATTGTTCATAGATATCTACAACTACCCGAATATACTATTGAAACCTACAATGCCACGTTTTACGATGAAATAAAAGGTTTCCTAACAAATGGTATAGTGCAAGCTTTTCTGATAATGATTATTGTGGGAGGTATCTATTTTGAATTAAAAACACCAGGGCTCGGACTTCCCACTGCAATGGCCATAACAGCCTCCATACTTTATTTTGCACCACTCTATTTGCAAGGGTATGCGCAAAGTTGGGAGGTGTTGATCTTTGTTGTAGGATTGATTTTGATTGTGTTTGAAATATTTGTCGTCCCAGGATTTGGCTTTACAGGCATTAGTGGTATATTTTTAGTTGTCACGGGGTTGTTCTTAGCTCTAGTTGGCAACATCAATTTCGATTTTAAAGGGATACCCGTTTATCAATTCAATCAAGCCGTGCTGACAGTTATTGCAGGCTTGGGTTTTGGAGTTGGATTCATCATCTATATCTCAAGTAGAATTGGTAAACGTGGCGCTTTTAAAAAAGTTGCGTTGCTTGCCGATCAACAAGGGTATTACTCGGTGCCAATGGCTCCAAAGGCTCTTGTAGGTAAAGAGGGGATTGCTGCAACTGTGCTTCGTCCATCCGGTAAAGTAATTGTAGATGGAGAGTACTATGATGCAGTTGCAGAAAATGGCTTTATTGAAAAAGATGACTCAATAGTGGTGCATAAGTATGGAAGTTCTCAGTTATATGTAACCAAAGCCCGTTCATAATATTCAATATGAATACTTTTTTAGAATAGATAATAATAAGATAAATAATAGAATGAAATTTATAGCTATAATACCTGCTCGTTTTGCATCTAGCAGATTTCCAGGTAAACCATTGGCTAACATGGATGGCAAGCCAATGATTCAACGAGTATATGAACAGGTGAGAAAATCAGTATCGGATGTGTATGTGGCTACCGACGATGAACGAATACTTGAAGCTGTAGAGAGCTTTGGTGGCAAAGGCGTGATGACATCCATTGATCATAGAAGCGGTACAGATAGATGTAACGAAGCGTACACTAAAATAGGACAGTCATTTGATGTGGTTCTCAATATTCAAGGAGACGAACCATTCATTTACCCCGAACAGATTGATTTGCTCAAATCGTGTTTTACCGATGATTCGGTGGAAATTGCAACTCTAGTAAAACCTTTTGATAAAAAAGGTGGGTTGGTAGCCTTGCAGAACCCTTCTACACCAAAGGTGGTGTTATCAAAAAAAATGGAGGCACTCTATTTCAGCAGATCCATTGTTCCTTTTCTGCGCGACGTGGAAAAGGAAGATTGGCCAAATGAGCATGTTTTCTACAAACATATTGGTATTTATGGATACCGAACCGATATTCTTCAGCAGATAACAAAATTAGCACCAGGTGTGCTTGAACAAGCTGAATCGCTTGAGCAACTAAGATGGATAGAAAACGGATATAAGATAAAAGTGGGGATTACTACGCACGAGACAATTGGAATAGATACTCCAGAAGATTTGCAAAATGCGATACATCATCTTCAAAATAGATAAGTGAGCTCTTTTCAGATCATCTGCTTCTGCAGATTTAATTGGCGTGATACGTTGCAAGAAATAGGATATGAGGTTTGGGGTGTTCTATAAAGACTTGTCATTAAATCATAAATAGCTGCAAGGTGATGGATTTGCTGATCGAGGAGTCTGCAGGAGACTCCACCCATTCCCATTCTCTCTTAAAATATAATCACAACGCACCTATCTATCTAACAGTTATGGACTGCTGGTATGCTGCATTTTCTTCCAATCGTCCATTCATAATTGTATTTATTGGTGCATTTTTCAGGTTAAGACAGTTGGATAATAACATTCTCACTACCGTTTGAGACTAAAACGCAATGAAGATGTGAAAATAGGGGCATTTTTAGTCTTAAAATGGACTGAGATTTGAAACTTGCTCCTTTTTTAGACTAAAATTGGAGCGTGCGCTGGAACTTAGGACATTTTGAGGATTAAAATGAAGAAATACGAGAAATATCTACTGTTTGAGGCTTAAAAAGAAGAGGAATTCAAAAATAGGTGCTTTTTTAGACTAAAATAGGAGGTAAATATGAAGCTTTATACCGTTTTAGTCTTAAAAAGGCTGAGTAAAAAGAACTCTCTACTTTTTGTGGCATGAAAACTATCTAAAATAATATCAATGTAGTATTTTAGTCTCAGAATCCTCGAAAAAATTTCACACAGCTACATTTTAGCTTAGATTCTTAGTAATATAGTTTTCTCTGCACATTTTTATCGCTCAAAAGGCAGGAAAAGAAATATTCATTTAAACTTGTAAAACCAAATGGATTTATTTTCAATTGGTTTGGTTGCGAGAAATGCTAAATATATTTCGCTAGTGTTAAACACACATACTCATATCTCAAATGCATGCGACCATATTTCTTCTTTTGGCTAGGCACTAAAATAAATAAGCTCCGATTGTATTAATCGAAGCTTATTTATTTTCTTGTTTAAAAGAATCTCTATCTTTTCAGTTCTTCTAATTCATCACCGTAAGCTGCTTTTTTCGCAAATAAGAAAATAAAGTAAGGAACCACCAAAAGAACTATCATCCATACGATGTTTCCCGACCTGGTGTGCTTTAAATTATTTACAAAAATATGACCCAAAAATCCTTCAATAACTACCAACAAACCAACTAACAAAGGTATGTTTGATTGACTACCTTGTAAAAACGGAATAACTAAAATTAGTACGCCAATAATCATTACCAGCACCCCGATGTATCTTGCAAATTCTTTCATGTGTATATTTTATTATTGTGATTTTGATTTCGTAACACAAATAAACACAAAATCCGACACATAAAGAAATTATTCATGAGAAAAATCATCAATAAAAAGAAAAAAAAGATTCTAGGAGAAAATCGACACCCAATTGAGTGATTAATCTTTTTTTAATAAGTAGTTTTGCACTCAAGTATATTTAGATCAATCTAACTCTAGTATGAAGCGAACTCTCACCTTTTTATATCAATGGATTATTCTTGCCCCAATCTTCATTGTGCTTACTCTTATTACTGCGTTTTTAGTGATAGTATTTTCTTCAATTTTTGGGAATAAGTTTTGGGGATATTATCCTCCTAAATGGTGGGCTCGTTTAACCTGTTGGCTTTCTCTATGTAGAATAAAATCGACAGGGCACGAAAACTTAGATGAAAACACTTCATATGTCTTTATTGCAAATCATCAAGGAGCTTTCGATATTTTTCTCATTTATGGTTTTCTAAATCAAAACATTAAATGGGTGCAAAAAGCTAGTCTTCGCAAAGTGCCTTTTGTAGGCAAAGCCTCAGAAATTGCAGGACATGTCTTTGTTGACAATTCTAGTGTTGCTTCAAGGTTAGGCTCAATTTCAAAAACAAAGAAAGCAATAGTAGATGGTGTTTCTATGATGATGTTTCCTGAAGGATCAAGATCAAGAGATGGTAAGATAGTGAAATTTAGAGGTGGTGCCTACAAAGTGGCTATGGATATGGGGCTACCTATTGTTCCCGTTACAATTAATGGACCTTTTGATGTGTTGAAAGTAAATACCATGAAGCTTACACCTGGGAAAATGGATCTAACTATACATAAACCAATTCCTACTAAAGGTTTAGAGCAAAAAGATGTACGTGCTTTGATGGATCAGACAAAAGAAATAATCCATTCAGGATTATGGGAAAAGTATAAGTAAGTGCACGCTTTATTACGTCAATCTAACTTAGGTGAATACGGCTAAAATAGATTCGATGTCAATCAGGATTAGGCAAGAACATAACCAAGCTGATGTAAATAAATATTTTACAACAGCTTTGTTTTTTTGAATTAGTTTGAGATTCTAGAAGGTTAGTCTTTTATGAGTCTAAACTTATACTTCCCATTCATCTGTATTTTTTTTGCTTTTAGGGTTAAACGATAGATTTCATCACCCCATACATTCGACAACCTTTTGTCAGATAATGTAATGGTCTCCACTTTTGCATCAAATTGAGAAGCGTCATATATCATTCTCACACCAACTCCCTCTTTAACAATGTTGATACTTCCTGGGGTAGAGATATCTGGTTTACCCCAAGTTAAGAAGTTTATTTTATTTGGCTCGGTTGTTTTACTGAGTTTGAAGTTGTCTTCAATCTCCAATCCTTTTTTGGGGGTCAATTGATAGGTGCGCATCCATTTCTCAATGTTTGCCTTTTCGGGATATGCACTCACCAAGTTGAGTGAAAACATCGATTTGCGTTTATCAAATTTCACATCCTGCGATTTGTAATTAGAACCAAACGACTGAGGAACTCCATTAATAATGGGTAGATTATGGAATTCGCTTATCATAGTCCAAATGCTATATCTTTCACTGCTAAAGGTTTGACGAGTATAGGTTCCCACACCTGCATCAATTATTACTGGAGTTTCGTCGGCATAGAGTATAAATGAACCAACGTCGTTGTGATTGTGACTTTCTTTATTATATCCACCTTTTGCAGCAAAGAAAAGTCCATCTTCATTACGCATATAGCAAAACTCAGTTTCGGGATACCAGATTGAAGCATCTTTTGTGAGTGCAGGTTTTGTTTTTGCTAACTCATCGTTATATTTTAAGTTCTCTAATGTTCTGAACATATCGCGTCCTGCATCATAATATGATCTATCTTTTTCTCTATCATATAAATAGGCAGCAAACTGCATCATTTCAGTGCTATTAACAGCTTTACCGTATCTATATATAACACCCATTGGACCACCACCCTTTGCTGAGGCATCAGCAAAGTTTACAACCCAACCATCACCTATGTATGATTTTGAAATATATTCTCCCATGTTTTTGATAATAGGCTCATTAAAGATATCAACCTTTCCGTTGGTTGCAGTGCTAAGCAAATGTAGGTAATCATACATTTTGCCAGCAGCGTGTCCCCAATACGAGGGACCTTCTTCGCAAGCGCCGTCCGATTTATTATAATTGATAAACTTATCTACTGAAACCATGCTACGATGAATTGCTTTACTTAGTTTGTCAGCATCATTTTCAAGCAAAAGGAAACAATTCAACACATTGAAGTTGCACCATGGATTCCAATTATTCACCATTCTTGTGGGAGAAGCATTAAATGCTTGCCACCAATAGTCGCTTCTATTCATGTATGGGTCAAGTATTCTCTCTTGTATATTTTCGCGCAAACGTTCAGATATCAATGGATTTACTTTATCTATCTCTTCTTTCAAAAAGTAATATGTCCAAGAAAGGAGAGAGCCTAAATCGCCAGCTGTGAGGTCTATTACATGTTGTTTATGGTAGGGCAGTGATGTTTTTTTAGATTGTGAAATTCTTACGTGAGCCGAGAGTGCCCATGAAGTCATTTCACAGGTTTGCCAAACACCATTAATGATTTGATCTATAAAGCGTCCTTTGCCTTCAGCAAGTTCTGCCAAAATAAGATTCGAGAGAGCTCTGTTATTTGCAGAAAACGGTTCCTCCATAATTATACGTGAGCCACTTCGCTCAAACTCCATATAGTCTGTAGCTTTCACAACCCTCCACTCGTAATCTAGCTCAGATTCTCCTTTTTCTATTATCTCTTCTTTAACTCCTTTAGTTAGTTTATCCCAACCTGCTCGGTTTGTGTATTTGGGATAGGTAACCCATTTTTGATCTAGAATCAATGATTCTTTTACTTTCGAAGTATCTGCTTTATTTTGAAGCAGGTCGCGGTATTCGTGTGCGTTTATAAATGTGACGATGTTTAAGATTAAACAAAGTAAGAGTGCTCGTTTCATGAAGGATGTTTTTTAGTATTTATATTATAATTAAACTCCACACGAAATTAACGAAAATGTTGATTATTACATCTATTGTAGTGTTAAAAAGACAAGGAGAGTAATTGTGGCGCATATTATCACGGCTCGAATTTATCTGTATGACATACATGCCAACAAAAGGCACCCATGTTCAGATTTGCCAAATATCACAGACCCTATTAGTCTTTTTTGTAATGCTGTTAGTAGTGAAAAATATTCTATTCTTACAATTGAATTCTCACATGCGATGAGAATGGGTAACATGTAAAACTATGTGTTTTGATTATTTCTTTCATTAAAAACTTACATAACAGGCCGCTTCTGCCAAAGCTATAGGCAGTATATTATTAAGACGTACTACAGGCAATTAGGCTTCTACGAAGCTAAAGCGTAAATGTAAAACATTAAATAGACCATGAATGATACAGCAGCTTTTTTTAATAAAACTTCAGAAGCAATAATAAACAACTATTTAAACATACTGCAAATTTGCACATCGTAGATGTAGCAATGTCTGTAGTAAATAAGAAAACACACCGTCTCAAGCATCGTAGATGTGGCCTGTAAACTGGTCAAAAGAGGAGAGTATATTTAGAATATTCAAAAACACACTTTTGCTGGTGATCCATGAAAATGACTATATTTTGAAAGCAGAGTATAAGGAGTTTAATCTAAAGAAAGGATAAGTTTTTATGGTATGTCTATAAAAAAGGAAAGGTTGTCTCACGACAACCAATCTTCATTG
>CAYTJC010000037.1:0-10584 GCA_964437875.1 uncultured Dysgonomonadaceae bacterium | reverse complement strand
CAAGATACAAATGCACAACGAGAGCTATATGAAACATATGCTCCACGTATGATGGCTTTGTGCATGAGATATTGCAAAAACTATGATGTTGCTCAAGATATGTTGCATGACGGTTTTCTGAAAGTGTTTACACAAATAAGAAAATATTCTGGTCGCGGCTCTTTTGAAGGATGGATGAGACGTGTGTTTGTGAACACAATATTAGAAAACTTCCGAAAAGAAAAAAGAAACTATCTGATAGTTTCAGACTCTGAGGAGATGGAAGAAGGAGAGATGGACGAAAACTTAGAACGTTTATTTGACGATAGCATCACAGAAGAAACCTTGCTAAGTATGATTCAAGAACTACCTGCGGGATATAGAACTGTTTTTAGTTTATATGTTTTTGAAGATATGTCGCACAAAGAAATAGCAAAACAACTAGGCATAAAAGAAAATGCTTCTCGCTCGCAGTATTCTAGAGCAAAGTCACAATTAAAAAATAAAATAAACGAGTATATAGCTAATAAAGATGGATAGCTTTAAAAATAACGACCCTTTTAAGCACTTTGTAAAAAACAAACTTGTTGATTACAAAAAGGAAGTGCCACACTCTGGTTGGGAAAAACTAGAGAGTTCGCTTTTTGTTGTGCAAAAAACTAATATCGTCCGCAAAAAATGGCTCGTATCATCTGTGGCAGCAATTGCCGCAGCATTTATTGGTGTATTCTTTGTGCTTCAAAATACAGACCAAGAGTTGCCAATACAAACGGCAGAATATAAAGTTACACCTCAAGTAAAAGATAGTGCAAATGAAGATGCACTCATTTCGAAGCAAGACTCAACGGATGATATTAAAGAGTCAGCTATCGCACTATTTGCAGACAACACCTCATCGAAACAGCAAGATAAAAAAGGTCTTGCTGTTACTAAAAGAGAAACAGAGTCTTCTTTGATTGTTTCTACTGATACGCCTATTAATAAGATCGATTTGGAACCTTCGTCATCAAATGACAAGGGAGCCAAAAAAGAAAGCAAATCGAACAATATTGATGAGGAGACAAAGCAACAAATGATTCAGGATTTTATAAACGAAGGGAAACGCTCTTATGAATTTAATGATAACACAACAACAAAAAAGAAAAGCAAGATTGCTATTTCTCTATCAGGAAGAAGCGGACTCACTTCGTCGCAACAGACAAATACACTCCCAACTACACTGCGTGCATCATTGAGCGACTCATATAGTACCTACACTTTAAGTAAAATGAAAGCGGACAATGATGAGAAGGAAGTGAACCCTGAGTCGGAAGTGAACCACAACCAACCTGTTTCTTTTGGTATTCTCACATCTTTTGATCTAACTCCAAAATTGCAAATTGAAACAGGCATAATATATACTTATCTATCATCTGAAACTAAGAACAAATCGCACGATTTTCGCAATAGCGAAAAGATACAGTTTCACTATTTAGGAATTCCTGTAAATTTAAATTATACGGTGTTGTCACTCAACAAACTCAATCTATTTCTATCTGCTGGTGCAATGATTGAAAAAGATTTAGTTGGAACAATAAAGTATGAAGATGAGAAAACGAACTCACTGCTTAGTAGTAAGTCTGCCAATGAGAAGTCTTCTAGAATAAATCAGAAAAAACCTCAGTTCTCTCTTGCTACAGGTGTAGGAATAACTTATCCTATATATAATGAAGTTAGCCTATTCGGAAAAATAGGAGGAAGATATTATATCAATGCCAACAACGAGTTTAAAACTTATTACTCGGCCGAAAAGTTTGGTTTAGATATACAGCTAGGTATTAAATTAAATTTCTAACATATAAATAATTGACAAAAATGAAATCAATAACAAAAAAACTAAGTTTACTAATAATTTTGAGCTCTGTGCTCTTTTTAAGTTCATGCCTCAGCTCTGGTAGCAACTCATATATTGGCAATGGAGAGCTTGCTCACATAGTTCAAGGAAGCAAGAGTGTGTATGCAAGAACTGAAAGAAAACTTTATATTATTTCTCCAGAAATAAAACAGTTAACACCTGGCTCAATTGTACGTTTATCTTTTCAGGTTGATTTTGATGAGGGCAAATTAGTTGCAGTTGATGCAAAAAACTCGGCTTATGAAGTAGAGCTTGCAGGGCAACCAGAGGAACTTAAACAAACAGAATTACAAAACTCAGAAGCTCCTGATGAACCTATTGTGAAATTTGAATTTCTAAGTAGCCCAAAGTATGCACAAGACGATTTCTTTGGCGATCGCTGGATATTTATCTATGAGAATGCACAAGAGGAAAGTGTAAATGTAAACTTTTACAAAGCTAGTGAGGAGGATGCAAAAGCTATGAATACTGATGTTCTTATTGATGTAAGACTAGAGGTAGTGGGAACAGCTGAAAAAGCTGTTAGTGAAAAAAAGAAAGATAAGTATATTGTTGTGAACCTGTCTGACCTTCGCAAAGACTTTGCTAATAAAGCAGACATAGATGGAAATATAAAAATCAAATTCAGAAATTACAGAATAGGTAATGAAAACGCAGAAGTTTCTAATTATCCTTTCTTAATGTATATTGGCAAGAAGTAAAAATACACATTCATTATTTTATGAGGTGCGGTTCTTTTTAAGAATCGCACTTTTTTTATCTTGTAACAAGAAATCGCTACCTTTGCAATTCTAAAAACAAGAAAGATAATGATCAAAGAAATCGTATTTATAATAATTCGCATGATTACTGCTCCAGAAGTTTCATGGCGTAAGCTGTCGGCTGATAGAAATCATGACTATTTTCTCAATCGCTATCTTTATCCAATATTTGGAGTAGTTGCTCTCACCTCATTTATAGGAGGTCTTTGGTTTGTAACTGATGGAGATGTGCAAACAGCTTTAAAAAGCACCATCATTAATTTAGTCACTGTATATGGTGGATACTACATAGGTTCGTACATACTCAATGAATTTTTACCTAAGTTTGGTGTTCCTAAAGATGAACCTAAAGTTCAGCAGTTTGTTGGGTATGCATCAGCATTAATATATGCTATGTTTATAATCCTTCCATTTTTGCCAGACTTTTCAATTCTTTGGATATTTGCACTATATACTGCCTATATTGTATATACAGGATATGGGTTGTACATTATTGGTGAAGAAGAGACAAGGATGAGTTTCACTGGAATTGCAACAGCATTAATATTATTGACTCCGGCTGTAATGTATATGATTCTCTCCTATTTAATCAATTAAAAAACAAACTATGAAGCAAGCTCAAATAAATATTAGAAATAAACGAGCAACTTTCGATTACGAACTGATAGAAACTTTCACTGCAGGAATTGTCTTGACAGGTACCGAAATCAAGTCTATTCGTCTTGGCAAAGCAAGCTTGGTAGATTCGTTTTGTATTTTCGAGAAAAACGACCTGTGGGTGAAAAACATACACATTACAGAATACTTTTATGGCTCGTATAATAACCATAATGCACGACGCGACAGGAAGTTATTGCTGAATAGAAGCGAGCTGAAAAAAATATCTCGCTTAACGAAACAATCTGGGCTTACAATCATCCCTACCCGCCTGTTCATAAACAACAAAGGCCTAGCAAAACTAAATATTGCAATAGCTAAAGGTAAGAAAGAGTACGACAAACGTCAATCTCTCAAAGAGAAGGAAGACAAGCGCGATATGGACAGAATGTTCAAGAAGTAAACACTTATTATCAATGAATTTCTTCAAAAGGATAATAGCCCCTTCACTCAAAAAATCTGCACAAACATCAATATGGCTTCTCAAACTAATACTGCCCATATCTCTTGCTTTTAGGCTTTTAGATTATAGCGGATTATTGGTTTATGTGGCAGACTTTCTGAATCCTGTTTTCATTCATTTAGGACTACCTGGGAGTACAGCAATTATATTTATAACAAGTATCTTTTTGCCCCTCTATGCTC
Source organism: uncultured Dysgonomonadaceae bacterium (assembly GCA_964437875.1). Classification (GTDB taxonomy): domain Bacteria; phylum Bacteroidota; class Bacteroidia; order Bacteroidales; family Dysgonomonadaceae; genus UBA2632. Next base: position 6,648 of record CAYTJC010000037.1, on the reverse strand, counting down.
CGTTGGCCATTATCACCTCCATGACACTCACTTTGCGAGAACTCACCATTCTAGCATTGATGTGCCAAATAGCACACAACCTACCTGTTGAAAGTGCCATTCAAGCAAAAACAGGCACCTCTTTTTGGGCAATGTTCAACATACGTGTTTTCATGAGTCTCCTCATTGGATTTGTGCTCAATCTAATACTTCCGCAAGAGATGGGAATGCCCAGCTTTATGCAAACATCAGCCGAAAACATGAATTCATTAACTGACGTATTTACTGCTTGGGGCATAACATCTCTTCGGATATCAATTCTCATAATAACTATCGTAACAACACTCATGGTGACCTATAGGTTGCTTGAAGAATACAACTTAATCAATAAATTGTCTAAGACTATTGAGCCAATTCTGAAACTGTTTGGCTTACCCAAGAGCACCGCATTTTTGTGGCTCATTGGCTATATTGTAGGGCTAGCTTATGGTGGTGCACTCATGATAGATCAAATGCAAGAAGGAAAAGTGACCAGAGCTGAAGGAAGCTTACTGAACTATCATTTAGCAATATCTCACTCTGTGCTAGAAGACAATTTGCTCTTTGTAGCTCTTGGGGTATCTCTCTGGTGGATTCTTGCAACAAGACTAATAGCTGCTGGAATTATTGTATGGGTGAGAAGACTATTTATAAATATAAAGGGGCGTTTTTCTAAACAGCTTGTTGCAAGCAACATTTAAAGTAAGACAATTATGAAATCTCAAATTCAAGATATTTTGAAAACACGCATTCTCATACTAGATGGAGCTATGGGAACAATGATTCAACGCTATAATCTATCTGAAGAACAATACAAAGGTGATAGGTTCAAAAACACAGAGAAGTTACAAAAAGGCAACAATGACTTATTAACACTGAGTCAACCTGAGATTATAGAGCAAATTCATCGTGAATATCTTGAGGCAGGTGCAGATATTATTGAGACAAACACATTCAACTCTACTTCCGTATCAATGGAAGACTATGGTATGCAAGAGTATGTGCGTGAAATAAATATTAATGCAGCAAAAATTGCACGAAAAGTTGCAGATGAGTTCAGCAATAAGAATCCATACAAACCTCGTTTTGTGGCGGGGTCAATAGGGCCAACCAATAAAACAACATCCATGAGCCCCTGTGTAGATGAGCCCATGTATCGCGATGTTACTTTTGATGAATTACGAACAAGCTACGAAGAGCAGATTGAGGCACTTATGGACGGAGGCATCGATGTTATCCTTTTTGAAACCGTTTTTGATACACTCAACGTTAAAGCGGGTCTGTTTGCAGCGCAAAATGTGTTCCGCAAAAAAGACAGGGAAATACCCATTATGCTCTCAGTAACACTTTCAGACAAAGCAGGGCGAACCTTATCTGGCCAGACAGTTGAAGCTTTTCTATCATCCATCAGTCATATCAAGTTACTGTCCGTTGGACTCAATTGTTCTTTTGGTGCATCGGAGATGAAGCCACACTTGAAACAACTGAAAAGAGTATCGCCTCTGTTTGTTAGTGCCTATCCAAATGCTGGGCTTCCCAATCAATTGGGCGACTATGACGAGACACCAGAGAAAATGGCTAGCCAAATTAAAGAGTTTATAGACGAAGGTTTGGTAAACATTGTTGGTGGATGCTGTGGCACAACACCAGAGCACATTGCAGAGTTTGCAAAAATGGTGGAAAGAGTAACACCGCCTTCCCCTTCGCAAGCTAGCCCCTACTTACACCTATCAGGATTGGAGAATTTTGTTTTTTCGCCCGAAAAGAATTTTGTGAACATTGGAGAACGGTGCAATGTGGCAGGCTCTCGCAAATTTCTAAGATTAATAAACGAAGGAAGTTACGAAGAGGCTCTCACCATTGCCCAACAGCAAGTGGAAGATGGTGCTCAAATATTGGACATAAATATGGACGATGGTTTGCTAGACGGAGCCAAAGAAATGACCAGTTTTCTCAACTTCTTAGCATCCGACCCCGATGTATCAAGAGTTCCACTGATGGTGGACTCTTCGAAATGGGAAACAATTGAAGCGGGACTTAAATGTGTACAAGGGAAATGTATAGTCAACTCCATTTCTTTGAAAAACGGAGAAGAAGAGTTTTTACAACAAGCAGCATTAATTAAAAACTATGGTGCAGCTGTCATAATAATGGCTTTTGACGAGAAAGGACAAGCCGACAACTATGAGCGACGTATTGAAATATGCGGACGAGCCTACAAACTACTAACAGAGTCGGGCTTTGACAAGCGAAATATTATATTCGACCCCAACATACTAGCCATTGCCACAGGTATAGCAGAACATCAAAACTATGCAAAAGATTTTATAAAAAGCATTGCGTGGATAAAAGAAAACTTAGACGGTGTTAAAGTAAGTGGAGGAGTTAGCAATTTATCATTTTCATTTAGAGGCAACAACTATATACGCGAAGTGATGCACTCCGTGTTTCTCTATCATGCCATTGAAGCAGGATTAGATATGGCTATTGTGAATCCTGCTCAATCTATTATCTACGAAGTGATACCAGAAGAGATAAAAAGATTAGTAGAGGATGTTATCTTCAACAGAAACGAAGAGGCAACTGAAAGATTGATGGCGTTTGCTGAGAAATCGCACACCTCCCTAGCAGTATCACCCCAAGCACAACTAGCAGAGTGGCGCGAAAAGCCTCTCGAAGAAAGACTGAGCTATGCGTTGGTGAAAGGTATTAGCGATTATCTAGTAGAGGATTTGGAGGAGGCTTTAAAAGAATATCCACGTGCAGTTGACATATTAGACCAGCCACTAATGAACGGTATGAACAAAGTAGGCGAGCTATTTGGCTCAGGCAAAATGTTTCTTCCACAAGTAGTGAAAGCGGCACGCACAATGAAGAAAGCTGTTGCGATATTACAACCAACCATTGAAGCAAAGAAAGCAATCTCGGGAGAGAGTGAAAAAGTGGGCAAGATATTACTAGCCACTGTAAAAGGCGATGTACATGATATTGGTAAAAATATTTTATCAATCATTCTGCAATGCAACAACTACGAGATAATAGACCTAGGCGTAATGGTATCTGCCGAAACAATTATGGCTGCAATTCATGAACACCAACCCGATGTTGTGGGGTTGAGTGGACTTATCACCCCCTCGTTGGAAGAGATGAGCATTGTAGCAGCTGAAATGCAAAAAGCAGACTTCGATATACCACTTGTTATTGGCGGAGCAACCACTTCAAAGTTGCACACAGCCCTAAAGATTGAACCAAACTACCCCAGAGGAGCCGTTGTGCATGTCAAAGATGCATCGCAAAGCCCCTTTGCAATGGCCAATCTGATGAATAAGAAAACCAAAGAAGAATATATTAAGAAAATTAAAGAAGAATATAACAACTTACGCAAAACAAATATGAACAAAAAAACAGAACTAACGCCCCTTTCAACTGCTCGCAACAATTCTTTCAAAATTGATTGGGAGAGTTTTGAAGCATTTACGCCTAATTTTGTTGGACGTAAGGTTTTAAATCCCATTAAAATTGATGACATTGCACCTTACATCAATTGGAAATTCTTTCTCCACGCCTGGAATCTCTCTGCAAAGTTTGCTTCAGTTACCAACATTAGTATGTGTGGCCATTGTAAAGCTCAATGGTTTGCAGCTTTCAAAGAAGGAGAGAGAGAGAGAGAAAAAGCAATGGAGGCCTCTAAGCTATATGACGATGCACAACTGATGTTGGAAAAGATAATAGACCTTGATGCCGAATACATTAAAGCTGTATTTGTAATAGGAGAAGCATACAGCGAGAATGATACAGTTTATATAAACAATGTTCCTTTTGCAATGCTCCGTCAGCAAAATAAAAACAATTCAGAGCAGTACTTGAGTCTAAGCGATTTTGTTGCACCAAAGTCAAGTAATAAAAAAGACTATTTAGGTGCATTTGCTGTTACAGGTGGAGCAGGAGCCGACTACTTGTTGAATAAATATAAAAACTCTGGCGACGAATACAGTGCCTTGATTCTTCAATCACTTTTAGACAGGTTGGCAGAAGGTGCAACAGAATGGCTACACGAAAAAATAAGAAAGCAGTATTGGGGATATGCAAGTAGTGAAGACCTAACTATTCCTGGTATGTTTGCTGTGAAGTATTCGGGCATTAGGCCTGCAGTGGGGTATCCATCAATACCCGATCAGTCTCTCAATTTTGATTTGCACAATACATTGTTGAAATCAGAAGAGATAGGAATATCACTTACCGAAAATGGATTGATGGTACCAAATGCAGCCGTATCTGGTCTAATATTTGCACATCCCGATGCTAAGTATTTTGCAATTGGACCAATATCTGATGAGCAATCCAAAGATTATGCACAACGCAGAGATATGGAGCCTCAATTGCTTAAAAAGTTTCTAGCCACAAATATTTAATAATACAACTAACAAAACAAAATGAGAAGTTTCGGAAGTGACAATAACTCGGGTGTGCATCCACGCATCATGAATGCCATAGTGGAATGCAACACCAACCACGCTATTGGATATGGCAATGACAACTGGACACGCAAAGCTGAGCAGGCAATGCAAACATTGCTTGAAGACAGATCTATCCAACCCTACTTTGTGCTGAATGGGACGGGGGCCAACGTGATAGCGTTGCAAGCTTGTGTTTCTTCTTTTCATAGCATTATCTGTGCTTCTACAGCTCATATTGCGGTAGATGAATGTGGAGCTCCTACAAAATTCACAGGTTGTGCACTAAAAGAAATACCCACCAAAGATGGGAAACTTACACCTGATTTAGTTTCAAATGAGCTACATGGTTTTGACGAACCCCACCACTCACAACCAAAAGTAATTGCTATATCGCAAACCACTGAACTAGGCACACTATACACACCCATAGAGATTAAAGCTTTGGCTGACTTGGCACACAAAAATGATATGTATCTTTTCATGGACGGCACTCGCTTGTCTAATGCCTGTGCCACAGCCAAATGCTCTCTTAAGGAAATGACAATAGACTGTGGTGTAGATATCTTTACGATGGGTGGCACAAAGAACGGGCTCATGATGGGAGAAGTATTAATTGCTTTACGACCTGAGCTAGAAAAGAATTTGCAATATTATCGCAAGCAAACATGCCAACTCTATTCAAAAATGCGTTATCTTTCGGCCCAATTCATTCCATATCTGAATGAAAATATATGGTTGGAGAATGCAAGAAAATCTAATGCAGCTACACAGCTACTAGCAAGGGAGATGAGTAAAATTAAGAGCATCGAAATTACACAAAGAGTAGAGTCGAATGCTATCTTTTTCATTTTGCCCAAAGACATCTCTGACAAATTGCATAGGCATTATTTCTTTTATGACTGGGACGCTTCGCGAAACGAAATGAGACTAGTCTGCTCGTGGGATACCTCAGAAAAAGACATTATAGATTTCATCGATTATCTTAAGACATTAACAAACTAACAGTAAAAACATGTTTGATTTTTTAGACACTTATCCCCATCTTCTTCCATTTATAATATTCTTTGGAAGAATATTTGATGTTTCACTAGGAACACTCAGAATTATTTTTGTTTCAAAGGGAGAACGATTGAAAGCTCCAATAATAGGTTTTTTTGAGATTCTAATTTGGGTTGTCATTATTTCACAAGTATTTTCACGCTCTGATAGTATGGTAACCTATCTTTCTTATGCAGCAGGATATGCAGCAGGAAACTATGTGGGCATATTGATTGAAAAACGGATTGCCTTTGGCGTTATTCTCTGTCGAGTTTACACTAATAGACCAGGTCTTAAACTAGTAAATCTTCTAAGCCTAAAAGGATTTGGAGCAACAATGATACAAGGAACAGGATCGGTAAACCAAGTGGACATCATTGAAACAGTAATCGATAGAAAAAAACTTAAACATGTTTCAAATATTATTTTGGACTTCGATAAAGATGCTTTCTACGTAATTGAAGACGTGCGCACTAGATCGCGCGGTATTTTTCCAAAATCAAACAATCTATTGAGACGCTGGCGACCAGGTAAGTAGTTCAATCCATTATTTCTCAAAACTCAGAGACTTTATAGTTTACATGTAAAACGGTACTATTTAGGGTGGAACTTATTTCTACAATAAATATTACCGTTTTTTTATAAAAGTTGATGCACAATACATCTATACGCACACTCACAACTGCAAATAATTGTTTGCTTATCTTTAAATACGTTACACAGGTGTGTGGCTAAAAAGAAGATAATCAAACAGAAAAAGTAGAGTCGAAACTTCTTTTGCTTCAAGGCAGGTAGTCTGCTTTTGTAAATCGGGTGAAGAGTTAACTGCCAATTTTGATGTGAATTTTTTTACTTAGCAACAAACCGACTCCAAATTGAGACAAAAAGATGTTGGTTTCGAAATTGTAATAGAGCAAGAAAAGAAATCTTGAAAGGTCTTAACAATCTGTTTATCAATACTCAAAGAGGACAACATCTGTTTTAAAATCTGCTATAAGCAACATTCAAAATAAAGATATTTATTTGGGGGGAGTAGGTTTCTGCAGGTGGGAAAAATGAATAAAATAAAAGTAGAGTAGGTTTTGTACCCCTACAAAACCTACTCGGAAAAAAACTTAGTGCTTTTGTACCCCTA
>CAYTJC010000036.1:0-10654 GCA_964437875.1 uncultured Dysgonomonadaceae bacterium | reverse complement strand
GTTTCGTCCCACACATCAGCAGGAGCATCGTATAATAAAGCAAGTTCTTTTTTTTGCTCGTCACTCGACGCGCAACTTAAAAACAGAATTGCTAATAAAATTGTGAAAAATGCACTAGTTCTCATTTTTTTCGTTTTTGGTTTTATTATTGTTTATAGTAACTGAAGTTGGCTCAGACAATTCAATTCTGATATCCCTGCTCGGAATCAACTCCTTCTCAAAATTATTGTTTTCGATATTAATATTTCCAACATGCTCAAAAAAGAACAAGTGGTTGTTCCAATGGAAAGGTTCAAACTCATCGTTGTATGTAACAGTGTTGTTCCTAAAGATTAAATCTTGTGTTGACTTTGCATATAGAATAGGTCTGTCAAACATCTCAAAAGTATTGCCTTCTATCACTATCCCAGAATGAAAATACTTCTCTTGATCCTTTAAATTTGGAATCTCAGGATAGATAGAAATCACTGCATTTGTAAATTGATATTGAGCGGTGAGTGCATTTACAAAAGTATTGTTTTTTATTAAAACATCTGTACATGCACCCGTTTCGTACCAACCATTGCAATCGCCACAAAGCAAAATGGCTGTACCATGCGTGTGATCAAAAAGATTATTTTCGCATACTACTCTTTTAGGAGTGCTGAAGAGTGACCCTCGAGCACGGTTGTTGCGAATGATATTGTCCGAGAAAATTACTTCTGGTGTCCATGTTAGATTTTCAACTCCATACTTTCCCTCTTCCGATATTTCAGCTGGTAGAGCATCTGTAAATACGATTTCAAATTCTTTAGCACCAAACTCTGTTGGCTTGTCAACTGCTTTGATAGATTTTATCGAGTTTAAGTGATTGCCCACAAGCTCCATTTTTTCAGACTCCACAAATTGAACTTTGTCTCCAGGTTCACCCCATTTGAAGCCCCAAGCCTGTGAATGCATATATTTTACAAGCAAAGTGTTGTCATCTATCCGTTTTGTGACTCTTAAGTAGGTGCCGTGCACATTGATAGCATCATCTGCCATTCCTTCATAGAGCCCATTTCTTGAATCTATAACACCCTTACATCCTGAGAAATGAGTAGCATCAGCCTGTGTAGTAAAAAAGCGTTCATCGTCATCACCTCTCAGGCTTACGTTGAAGCCATCAAGCGTAATATCCTCACTCATCTGTGCCAACAAGCCCATGCCTTCGGCATAATGCACAGTAACATTCTCGAAAGTTGTGTTGAAACACTCTGACACAAAAATACCAGGAGTAGGACGATACCATGAGCGGAGCACAAAACGCTCATCAACCGATGTTTTATCCATCTGTCCCCAACCTTTTAAAGAAAACACATTGGGCGACATTTCAGTTACAGAAGAAGGATTGAAACCAACATCTGCACGATTATAAGCAAGACGTTTGTCGGAGCGGAAAGGCATTGCATTACTAGGGCTAAACTCGTAGCCCTCTCCCTCAACAATGAGCTTTTCGTTTTCAACTCTGTAATTACCTTGTGGATAAATTTCTACAATTACCTCATCCGCATCTTTGTTCACCTCTGTAACCTTAAGCTGACGCAAAGCAGGCACTTCAAAGTCTATATGCACATTCTTCAAGGTGATATTGGCATTGCTCAAAAATGCAAATGGAATCATTCTACCATGGAAAATGAAATCAGAACCTTGTCCGTCAATGGTGATGTTCTGAAGATTTTCAAAAGCAAAACCTACACTTTTAGGATTGACTTGGTCATGATTGGAAATATAATATTCGCGTTGAAAAGATCCGTCTTCATAAAAGTCGTATCTCCCTTTCGGAAAGACAACAGTTACAGGTTCGATGATATCTTCAGTTGATAAATGATCAATTAGTTTCACTGCCGCCAACGATGCATTTGCTTCTGTATTGGGTTTAACTCCAAAATCAGCAAAACTAATTGTGTTGTCGGGTTGTTTACAAGAATAGCCCACTATCAAAAACAGAGCTAATAAATAGAAAGGTAATTTAGTCATCTTTATTGTTGTTTGTATTATTATATCTTTCTGCAAGTGTTGCTACAGAAAGCACGTTATTATTGAATTAAATCTTGAGTCTATGATTGATTCTTATAGATTTATAAGAAGAGCCATAAAAAATTAGCTGCTCCAAACTCAGCACGTCTCTTACTTTATCCAAGCAGCACTGTTAATTACTAGGAGTAGAAACGAATACTAATTTCGAAACAGCTACAAGGTTATATAATTAAAATCTCTTTTCCCAATAAACTCTCTCTTATTTTTTCATTTATTTAAACACCTATGTTTAGTTGGAAGGAGTGAAGACTTTAGTTGAAATACATTTCTTCAAAATACCCTTCATCTCGTCTATCGATTCATATTCATTGTTTGTAAGCCCTTGCACCAAGATATTTCCAATAGCAGTAGCCTCAACAGGTCCCGCAATAACAGGAATGCCCAGTTTATTTGCAGTGAGTTGATTCAACAATCCGTTCTGAGACCCTCCGCCAATTACGTGAAGTTCTGTTATGGGTTCGGGCACCAACTCCTGAAGGTTCTTGAATGCCTTAAGATACTCAGCCGCCAAGGATTCTAAAACACACCTCACAAATTCACCTCTATTGCTTGGCTCCTTCAGTTGATGTGTACTACAATAATCAATAACTGCTTGTTGCATATTCACGGGGTTAATAAAGCTAGCATCGTTCACATCAATGATTGTATCAAAATTAGCTGTAGCAGCTTCATTCAATATCTCATCATAGGTCAAAGTAGTGCCATCGGCACTCCACTCCTTCATCAACATTTGCAATATCCACAATCCGGTAATATTTTTGAGAAAGCGTATGCTTTCAAATCCACCCTCGTTGGTATATTGGGCTTGCCTAGCCTTTTCAGAAACAATAGGTTCATTTACTATTGCCCCAATAAGCGACCATGTACCCGAACTAATAAAAGCTACTTGCTTTTTGTCTGAAGGTATGGCCAAAACAGCACTTGCTGTATCGTGAGATGCAACAGCAACCACATCAGTATTGGGGTCTAATCCTGTTTCAGCAGCAACTTCAGGTTTCAATTGACCACGCACAGTTCCAGGGTGAATAATTTCACCGAAAAGATGAGCGGGCAAGTTTAGGTGATTGATTAAACTCACCGACCAATCTTTCTGATGAACATTCAACAACTCTGATGTAGATGCAATGCAATATTCATTGTTAGCAACACCTGTGAGAAAATAAGAAAACAAATCGGGCATAAACAATAACTTATCAGCTACTTTAAGCAAGGTGCTATCGCTCTTCACCATGCTATATAGCTGATACAAAGTATTGATTTCCATCACTTGTATTCCTGTTTCCTGATAGTGAGCTGTCTCGTCTATTTGAGTAAACAATTCTTTTGTTAACCCAATAGTACGATCATCACGATGAGAAACAGGATTTCCAAGTAAATTTCCATCTTTGTCAATTAAACCAAAATCTACACCCCATGTATCAATTCCAATACTTTTTATCGAATAGCCTTTTTGTGTTGCAAGTCTCATCCCGATTTTCATCTCTTCAAAGAGATATAGAAAATCCCAATACAAATGATTCCCCATTTTAACGGAGCGATTCTTAAAACGATGGATTTCATCTATGATTAGCTCATCCTGGTGAAAGTAACCAACAATTACTCTGCCACTATTAGCTCCAAAGTCTATTGATAAATAAGCAACCTTCATTGACATACGATTAGTTTTTTATTTTTTTGTTTTACCCATTACATACACTTCCAAATCTTCTATCTCTTCCTCAGTCATTACAGAGCAGTCGCCTTTAGTGTGGATAATAATTTTACATGCCAGCTCAAAGAAAATGGCACGCTCATATACCTCGTCAAAAGTTTTACCACAAACTACCTGACCATGATTGGTGAGTAGCACTGCATTGTGATCGCGCATAGCTTCTGTAACAGCGGCTGCCAACTGAGGAGATCCAGGTCTTAGATAGGGAATAATTGGTATGTTGCGTCCCACATGAGCCGGAACTTCAGCAGTGACATTGAAGTTGGTTGGTTTATTTTTCAAACAGGCTACTGCCGTTGCGTATTCAGACTGAAAGTGCAACACAACATTTACATCAGACCTCTCACGCAACACCCCAAGATGAAATGTGCTCTCCATTGAAGGACGAACATCATTATCTGTTTCACCCGATCCAATTTGACAAATTGAGACTTTATCTTCAGTTATGTTTTCGAGCCATGAACCAGTACCCGACACGTAAGCATGATTGCCAACGCGCCATGATAGATTGCCACTACTACAAAGCATCAGTTTACTTGCTCCATAGCGATGGGCTTGCTCTAAAAAAGTTTTAATATTATCTTTTTTCTCCATTTTTGTTATTTATATATTGCACCAAAATTCTGACAAGCTCTGTAGTCTGCTCCCTCTTTGTCCATGCCAAATCCATTCCAAGTTGAAGGTCTAAAAATCTCTTGCTCATCCACATTGTGCATACAAACAGGAATGCGCAAAATAGATGCAAGTGTAATTAAATCTTGTCCTATATGGCCATAGCTGATAGCACCATGATTAGCACCCCAATTGTTCATTACCGAGTAAACATCTTTAAAAGCTGGTTTATCAGTTAATCGTGGAACAAACCATGTGGTAGGCCAAGCCTTATCGGTTCTTTCATTCAATACTTGATGAATTTCAGAATCAATTTCCACTGTCCATCCTTCAGCAATTTGAATAACAGGACCCAATCCATCAATAATATTAATACGCGTCATAGTTACTGGCATGCCACCTTCTGAAAGAAAATTAGAAGAATAGCCACCCCCTCTAAAGTAATCGAGATTGGCAGGATACCATGTGGTAGCTTTCAAACACTTCTCAACTTCTTCGTTTGTTATATTCCAATGAGGCTTCATTACGGGTTTGCCATCTTCACTCTGTTGTCCTGTTCCGTCCAACGTAGTAGAACCAGAATTGATGAGGTGCAAGATTCCATTTTCTGCCAATCCAGTCAACTTCTTTCCAGTTACACGTTCCACTGCTTCAGGACTCCAATAGGTGCGCACATCAGAGAATATTTGAGAAGTATTAGTTAGCAAATGTCCAAACAACATTGACACTCCATTAAGCGCATCATTTTCAGTAGCAACTGTAAAGGCCTCTCTAATTCCGTTCCAATCAAAAGAACTATTAAGAATAGCTTCAGAAAAATCACCATTCGGCAAATAATCTGTCCACTGACGTTGTCCTTGGAAACCAGCAATAATTGCATTGTGGCCAATAGCCTCTTCTTTAAATCCTAAAGCCTCTAACTTAGGATTTCCTATCATCAAATCACGCATAATGAGCGTCATTTTCACAACAAACTCCCAATCTTTATCTTTTTGCTCTCTCGACTTAGCTTTCTCAGCACCATTGTAATCTTCTCCTTCATTCACTTTACAATACTTCTCCGTCCAAGCCAATGCTTTTTCGTATTCAACAGTATCATAAATTCCTTCATCTACACGACGAAGAATCTCTATCATATCCACCGCCTCATTGCGCATACCCAAGTATTTTTGGAAGAAACTATTGTCAACAATAGACCCTGCAATACCCATAGAAACGGTACCTATCGACAAGTAAGACTTGCCCCTCATGGTGGCAACCGCCTGAGCAGCACGTGCGAATCTGAGTAGTTTTTCTGAAACATCTTCGGGTATAGAATTATCGTCAAGGTCTTGTACATCTTTACCATAAATACCAAATGCAGGCAGTCCTTTTTGAGAATGGCCAGCCAGCACTGCTGCTAAATAAACAGCTCCTGGACGCTCAGTTCCATTGAAACCCCAAACAGCTTTTGGGTAGTGCGGATTCATATCCATAGTCTCAGCACCATAGCACCAGCAAGATGTTACTGTAATGGTAGATCCTACTCCTTCACGCTCAAATTTCTCAGCACACAGTGCACTTTCGCCTACACGACCAATAGTTGTGTCAGCTATTACACATTCTACAGGGGTTCCATCACCATTTCTAAGGTTTGAACTGATTAATTCAGCAACTGAATTTGCTAAGTTCATTGTTTTCTCTTCAAGGCTTTCTCTCACTCCACCTTGGCGTCCATCAATTGTTGGTCTGATACCAATTTTCGGGTATTTTCTCATAACTCTTAAACTTTATTTTTTATATATTGTTAGTTAATTACAAATTATCTGTAGCTCCTTCTTATAAAGAGCAGCCGTTACCATCATCCTTATATATAAATAGTTACTGCGAACTATACCTATTTATTCAGGTAACTTAAAAGGACTCTCTCAAGGTTATATTTGTTGGCAAGTAAGTCGCAACAGGCTCATCCGTCACTATATATTGTGCAGCAATATCACCCATTTCGTTCCAATCAATACCAATGCTAGAGATACCCTTTTCAATGATTTCATAAAAAGGATTCTCATTATAAGCAAGTAGACCAATGTCTTCACCTAGAGTCATTCCTTTTACCCTAGTTTGCTTTACAATCTCTACAACATCTTCATTTTTCACAACTAGATAAAAATGGTTCTTTAGTATCTCTGTGTTATCTGATATTTCATCAAGAATCCCAAATTCAAAGTTATTATCTAAACAAAACTCACTAAATGCCAGCTTACTTATTTGAGGATGTTTATGTCTTCTATTTAAAACAAATATCAATTTTTTATATTTAGATAAATCCTCTTTTATTGATGAGAGCCTATTATACAAACCACTTTTAAAATCCTGGCAAACATACGAATATCCATTCTTGTCGAAGTTCCCAAAATCGAGCAACAGAAGCTTCTTTTTATCAATCTTGCATAATATATCCGAGAAGCTTTCGTTATCATAATTCATAACTAAGTATTTGCTGTACTTACCTATCGAATCACTAATAATTTGATTGAACAAATGCTCATTGTATTGATGAAACCACAGGTCTATCTTGTAGGACTGAGGAAGTTTAGAAACCAGCGTGTTGTACAACACCTCTTTAAAAGAAGAGTATTCATCGAGTAGCAAAAAGATGTTTTTAGTGCGAGAAGCTACAAAATAGTTCTTCCCATGAACGGAATCTATAATACCCCTTGTTTTTAGATCTGAATAGGACTTAAAAACTGTGTCTCTAGAAACTTTAAATTCTTTACTCAAATAGTTTATTGAGGGTAAAGCATCTCCAACCTCCAAGTTCTTAGCTGCAATTGCCTCTTGTATAAAATCCGTCAACTGCTGAACCTTAGTACTTTCACCTTTAAATTCTAATTTCATGCTATAAGTTTATTACTGTACTGCACTGTTCTGATACAAACTTATAAAGTAAATATTAAACAAATAATTATTTTAGTATGTTATACAACACTTTTTGTTTAAGCCTTAAATTAAATTGACTACTGAAATAACTGAAAAACAAAATCAAGAAAGAAAAGTAGAAAGAGCAAGTAGAGGGTTATTTATCATTCAAAAAGTATTCAAACGAGATTCGAACGCATTTCGAACATCGTTCGAATGGCCTTCAAATTCTATGACCTGGTATTATTCACGTTTTAAAACCTATAAACACTCATTGCTTTTGCTGGCGCAGCGTCTCCCGACCTGTGCCTTTTCGGGCCTGAAAAACTGGCATAACAATAACCAGCACACAATTCAAACACCAGTAACCGTAGGCCATTAACGCATTTCCTTGGCGTCTTGGCGAGAAAACATTTTGGATTTTACCGCAAAGAACGCGGAGAAATGCGAAACGCAAGGTCGCAGAAGAAGTGCAACTCCCCCCAATGAAATAATAGATTCCACGCTGGCGCAAGTCTCCCGACTTGTGCCTCTACCTAACAGGCACGGGTCGGAGACACCGCGCTAGCAGAGCACACCACACCGATTCGGAAATCGGCGCGAGCAGAGCGATCGGAGCACACAATATCTACCCATGGCATGCTTTTGCATATAAGCACAAAAAACCCCAAATGCAATCTTATCATTAGCACTTGGGGTATTCCTTTATTAATAATGACCCTTATAAAAAGGTACAACTAATAAAACAAGTATTTAAGTTATCATCTATCATTGATGGGCACTTTCCTTTTCACACTCTGGCTCAAAGAGATCATGGTTTCTGTAGCTACCACACCTGGAATCTCTTGAATTCTATTGTTCAACAATTCCATCAAATGCTGGTTGTCGCGAGCATACAGTTTAACAAGGAGTGTATATGGTCCAGTTGTGAAATGGCACTCCGTAACCTCTGGAATCTTCTCAAATTCAGGAATTGCTTTTTTATACATAGAACCCTTTTCCAACTTTACGCCAATATACGCACTGGTTGAGAAACCAAGCACCTTTGGATTTACATAATAGCCCGAGCCAGTGATAACTTTGTTTTCAACCATTCGTTGCACACGTTGATGAATGGCAGCTCTTGACACATCACATTTCTCAGCCACATCACGAAAAGGAATGCGTGCATTTTGAGAAATAATCTCTAAAATCTCCCTATCAAGCCTATCTATTTTCTCCATAGTAATTCATTTTTTATTTACATCTCAAAAATAGCATATTTCTAGTCAATATTTACATTTTGTCTAGTTTTTTTGCCGTAAAGTACAAATATGATGACATAATCAGGCAAAAAGCTTCTTTTTTGGACAAAATGATTTAGTTCCGACTCAACAAAAAAGACGCATAGTTTACATCAGCCATTGTTGTAACTTTTATATTGGCATCGTCACCTTCGGTCAATTTAATTGCCACACCATCATTTTCAGCAACAGTAGCATCATCAGTAAACTGGTTATTATATTTCACTTCATAAGCTTTTTTAAGAAGATGAGCTGGAAACACTTGTGGAGTTTGCACAATCTTTACCCCCGCTCTGTCCAAGGGTTGATGTGTAGCCCCTTTCACCTGTCGCAAACTATTTTTCTCATCCACAACGGGTATCACACCACACTGCTCCTGCTCTGATAGCTGGTAGCAGTGTGCTATCAATCTTTGTGTAACAAAAGGTCTTGCAGCATCGTGTATAGCAACTATCTTACCATTCGAGATGGCTCCTAGCCCCCTCTTCACAGAATCAAAACGTGTTTCGCCCCCTGCTACTAATTCACACTCAACAGCAAAGCTATACTCTTTGCATAACTCATTCCACAACGTGAAATAGTCTGGATGCAACACCACAACAATCTGCATAGCATTGTCAAAACCATAAAACTGCTCAATAGTATGCATTAGCATCGGCTTGTTTGCCAATGGCAAAAACTGCTTGGGAATATCAGCCCCCACACGTAGTCCTTTGCCACCTGCCACAATCACAGCTGCATATCTGCTTTCAGTGTTCATAGGCTGAGCTGGTCTAGCACCTTTTGCAACTCCTCATCCGTTTCCATCAACTTGCTTTTGCAAAAAACAACAAGCTCCGACGCCCGCTTTACATGTTTGGTCAATTCATCTACATCTAGTTTGTCGGACTCTATCAGTGCTACTATCTTCTCTATCTCAGCCTTAGCAGCTGCATAAGTAATCTCTTCTTTTTTCATATATATATATATCTATGTTTTATCTACAATTTTAGAATCTACTGCCCCATCGGCGAAGTGTGTTGTGATGACATCGCCTACCAACAAATCGGAAACCGATTTTATAGTTTTCCCCTTGTGGGTTGTAATAGAGTAACCCCGCTTCAACATGTTTTCGGGAAGCGAAAGCGAAACAAAGTGTTCATACTTTTGAATAGCGAAACGCTCCTTTTCCATTTTGCGTTGTACAATGCTCCTCAACTTTTCGTTCAGAAACAGCAAAGTGTTCCTATTCGATTGCAACACCCACTTAGATGTATGATACACATCTTTAGACCATCCATTGAGCAGACTCTCTTCTTGCGCCAAAATAGTACGCGTTGTCTGCACAAGTCTATCTTGTAAATTCATCAACTCATTGATGGTAACTGCAGCCCTGTTAATTAAAAACTCAGCTGCCGCTGTTGGGGTTTTAGCACGTGTGTGAGCCACTGCATCCAACACTGTCACATCGCGTTCGTGCCCAATACCACTAATAATGGGAAGTGGAAACTGCGCACAATTGGTGGCCAGTGCATAAGAATCGAAACTACTCAAATCTGAAGTAGATCCGCCACCCCTTATTATCACCACCACATCAAACAGCTCTTTGTGCTCATATATTTGCTCCAAGACTGCAATAATAGAACCCTCGCTTCTATCGCCTTGCATAATTGCAGGGAAAAGATGACTATAAAAAACAAGCCCTGCACTGTTGTGCTCCAATTGATTGTGAAAGTCTTCATATCCGGCTGCCGTCTGCGACGAAATCACAGCAATTCTGTTTAGTGGTTCTGCCAGTGGCAACTCTTTGTTAAGCGTAAGCACCCCCTCCTCTTCTAGCTGTTTAAGCACAAGCATTCTGTTGCGCGCAATCTCCCCCAAAGTATAAGATGGGTCTATGTCCACAACATTCAATCCAAAGCCATACGTTTCGTGAAAGTCAACAGTTACCTTCACCAGCACCGTCATACCCGAAGCAAAGGGCTGACCAGTCTCTTGTTCAAAATACGGTTTCAGCAAGTTGAAAGTAGAAGCCCATATAGTTCCTCTGGCTTTGGCCACAATGGAGTGCCCATCTCTCGCTTTCTCAATAAACTCTAGGTAGCAATGCCCA
>CAYTJC010000035.1:0-10768 GCA_964437875.1 uncultured Dysgonomonadaceae bacterium | reverse complement strand
GCTCCGCTAGGAGCGCCCTGTAGATTCATTATAAGGAGCTAGTTTAATTAAATAGAGCAGTAAAATGTAAAGCAAACACATAATTTTGCATGTGATCCAGTATTTACCCACAGTATCAGTACCTCTCACAATAGAAATTAGGAAATGAAAGTTATATCTTCCATTACTCATACTTCATACTGGAAACAGCAACTTACACTCTCTTCTCGCTAAACGAAAACGACAACATGCTTAAGGGGCTTTGTACAATGACAAAACGACCATTACAATTGTTTTATTGATTTTGTACAGAGACAAAAAGACCGTTATAATTGTTTTAGTGCTTTTGTACAATGACAAAATGGCCATTGCAAATGTTTTAGTGATTTTGTACAATGACAAAATGGCTATTGCAAATGTTTTAGTGATTTTGTACAATGACAACGTGGCTATTGCAAATGTTTTAGTGATTTTGTACAATGATAACGTGGCTATTGCAATTGTTTTAGTGCTTTTGTAAAATGACAAAATGGTCATTGCAATTATTTAGGGGCTTTGTACATTGACAAAACGACTATTGCAATTGTTTTAGTGCTTTTGTAAAATGACAAAATGGCTATTGCAATTGTTTTAGTGCTTTATACAATGACAAAACGACTATTGCAATTGTTTTAGTGCTTTTGTATAATAACAAAATGACCATTGCAATTATTTAGGGGCTTTGTTCAATGACAAAACAACCATTGCAATTGATTTTATTGCTTTTGTACAATGACAAAATGGGCATTGCAATTGTTTTAGTGATTTTGTACAATGACAAAATGGGCATTGTAATTATTGATTTTGTGATTTCTCACGGGTTGCTTAGGTAAGGAAAATACCGAGAAGCAAACAATTCATATGATTTGTACAGGATGCGGAAAACAGCCTAGGGTGTAGGATTTGTCGTGCCGAAATAGAAAAGAAATTGTTGTAGATACGCTTTTGCACAATAGTGACAAGCATTGAATTCAAGATTTACAATAATTGTTTTGCAATAATACAAAAAAGTAAGTTATACTAGAAATAAGTTTAAATAAATGCATTATTAAGCATTCTGCAAAAACAGTGAAATGATAGAACTGTAGATTTCCTTTAAAATAAGTATATTTGCATTTCAGTAGTAGCAATCTAGTTTATGCATAAGTATGTAGATGCTAGTAAAAGAAACAAAATAATGTCAGAAAAAAATACAAAGAAGCCAGTACTATATTTAATTCCCGTAACTATGGGTGACATACCCATAGATAATGTATTGCCTCAATACAACACTGAAATTATTAATAGCTTGTCGTATTTCATTGTCGAAAATGTAAGATCGGCACGCAGATTTCTCAAAAAGTGTAACCCCGGAATTGATATAGACGCACTCACTTTTTTTGAGCTCAACAAGCATACTTCGCCAAATGATGTTGCTTCTTTTTTAAATCCAATGCAATCAGGGCACAGCATTGGGGTAGTCTCAGAAGCAGGCTGTCCTGCCATTGCCGACCCTGGTGCAGATGTGGTGGCTATTGCTCAGAAGAGTAATTACAAAGTAGTACCTTTAGTGGGCCCTTCATCAATATTGATGTCGCTTATGGCATCGGGATTTAATGGGCAAAGCTTTGCTTTTCACGGATACCTACCCATTGATGGAGCGGAACGATCAAGAAAACTAAAGGATCTGGAAGCACGCGTGTATAACGAAGAGCAGACACAAATCTTCATAGAAACACCTTATAGAAACAACAAGATGGCCCAGGATATTCTTCAACATTGCAAAGCACAAACAAAACTTTGTATTGCCATGAATATTTCGTGCGAGAACGAAGCAATTGTCACAAAAACAGTAGGTGCATGGAAAGGGAAACTTCCCAACATGCACAAACAACCTTGTGTATTTCTTATCTATAAATAGTATTATAGTATTCATAGATAAAGGGTGCTATATTTTAGCAAACTCCTTATCGAAAAAGAGAAGAGATACAAGCAATCTTTCTTCTGACAAAACAATTAAGATGTTATTTCTCAAATTTGAGGGTAACAGCCACTAGAATATTAAAACAACAAAATGAAGGTTCAACATAATATACAATTAAAACCTTACAACTCTTTTCGCACTGAGGCTAAAGCAAAACTTTTTTGCGAACCAAAATCAGTGGAGGAGTTGTCAGAAATAGTAAAAAAACACCCCCACGAGAAGAAGCTTATACTGGCTGGAGGTTATAATACTTTCTTTACAAAGGATTTTGATGGATTAGTAATTCATCCACAGATTAAGGGTTCCAATATTTGGTATGAAGATGATAGTGTAGTGGAGATAGAAGCTAATGCATCTGAAATATGGGATGATTTTGTGAAACACTGCGTAGCAAATAACTATGCGGGAATTGAGAATCTCTCCTTAATACCTAGCAGTGTTGGCGCTGCTCCTGTTCAGAACATTGGAGCGTATGGAACTGAGGTTGAAGATGTGATAACATTGGTAAGAACAGTGCATATCGAAACAGGAGAACAGAAAGATTTCACAAATGAAATGTGTGAATTTGGATACCGCGATAGCATCTTTAAACGCACGGGTGAATATATTATTACATCTGTTGTATTTCGACTTCAAAAATCATTTACCTACCATCAAAAATATATTGATGTAGCAAACGAACTAAAAGACGTACCGAATCCAACAATGATGCAAGTGCGCAAAGCAATTGTCGATATTAGAAACCGCAAACTACCCGACTACGACTTCCTGCCAAATGCTGGTAGTTTTTTCAAGAATCCATTTCTTAGTTACGACCAGAAGGAGAATCTTCTTGAGCTGTTGCCCAACGCAACAATTCACAATGTGAATGAAAATTGTTTTAAAACTTCATCAGCTTTCCTAATAGATAAAGCGGGATACAAAAACAAACGTTGCGGAATGGTTGGCACATATGAGCATCATTCGCTTATTATAGTAAACTACGGCACAGCAAGAGGAGAAGAAATTGTGAGCTTTGTGAATAAGATTCAACAAAGTGTACACTCACAGTTCAACATCTGGCTTGAACCCGAAGTGAGAATTTATTGAGCAGAATAAATAGTAAACGAAACATACTTCATAGCACTACTAGCTAAAAAGACACAAACTAGCTCAATCACTTATACTATCTAAGTGCCCAGAGTAGAACAACATTAAACTTAAAAAAAAAACATGTCTTCATTTATTATAGAAGGTGGTCATCAACTGCATGGAGAAATTACACCACAAGGAGCAAAAAACGAAGCCCTACAAGTAATTTGTGCAACATTACTAACTAACGAAGAGGTCATTATCAATAACATTCCCAACATTTTGGATGTAAACAATCTTATAGACCTGTTAAGGCGAATGGGCGTGATGGTGAAGAAGCTGAATAGTGGTAGCTATTCATTTTGCGCCAACAATATAGATTGTGAATATACCCAGTCAACTGATTTTGTGAAACGCTGTGGAGGCCTTCGTGGCTCCGTTATGCTCATTGGTCCATTGCTCACTCGTTTTGGCAAAGCCATTGTACCTACACCCGGAGGAGACAAAATTGGACGCCGGAGATTGGATACTCACCTAAATGGAATAATAAAGCTAGGCGGAGATTTAATATTTGATGCAGAGAAAGAGCTTTTCACCTTATCGGCAAAAAAATTAAAAGGAGCTTACATGCTTCTTGATGAAGCATCAGTTACAGGTACAGCCAATCTGCTTATGACTGCTGTATTTGCAGAAGGAGAGACAACAATCTTTAATGCCGCGTGCGAACCCTATGTAGAGCAATTAAGCAAAATGCTAGTGAGTATGGGTGCAAAAATAAAAGGAATTGGTTCTAATATGCTATGTGTGAAAGGTGTTACTCAATTGCAGGGATGCACTCACACTCTTCTTCCTGATATGATTGAAATAGGTAGTTTTATTGGCATAGCTGCAATGACTGGCTCAGAAATTACCATCAAGAATGCCTCTTTGAACAACTTAGGCATCATTCCTCAAACATTCGAAAGGTTGGGCATTGCCGTACAGCAAAAAGGAAAAGACATTCTAGTGCCCAAATATGATAAATATACCATCGATTCTTTTCTCGACGGATCTATCCTCACCATAGCCGATGCACCATGGCCAGGACTAACACCCGATTTATTGAGTGTTTTGCTTGTACTGGCTACCAAAGCCGAAGGATGTGTGTTGATTCATCAGAAGATGTTTGAGAGTCGACTCTTTTTTGTGGATAAACTAATAGATATGGGAGCACAAATCATATTGTGCGATCCACATCGGGCCACTGTTATCGGGATGGGCGATAAATTTAAGCTGAAAGGCATGACCATGACCTCGCCCGATATACGCGCGGGCATCTCACTACTAATTGCGGCAATGGGAGCCGAAGGCAAAAGTGAAATTCATAACATCGAGCAAATAGACAGAGGATATGAAGATATTGATATCCGATTAAATAAACTGGGGGCTCGCATCCAACGAAGATAACCGCATAATCTGCTCTGCAATACATTAAACATTAACTAAAAGCCTTTTTATGTGAAACTATTTGTCTGTTACTAAATACTTTCATTTCTTTGTGTGTAAAAATCTTTGAAAAAGATTTACTCAAAAAGAGGCTCAACACAATAACGCCTTTTTATAAAACCTCTCTAAAATATGGATC
The DNA here is from genome assembly GCA_964437875.1 of uncultured Dysgonomonadaceae bacterium. Taxonomy (GTDB): domain Bacteria; phylum Bacteroidota; class Bacteroidia; order Bacteroidales; family Dysgonomonadaceae; genus UBA2632. The sequence continues at coordinate 6,092 of CAYTJC010000035.1, read as the reverse complement.
AAACAACTGTAGTTAAAGATTTATCTCAAGTAACAATAAGGCTGTCAGGCGACTCAGGCGATGGGATGCAACTTTCAGGCACCTTATTTTCTACTCTCTCAGCTATTTTCGGAAACGAAATTGCTACATTCCCCGATTATCCTTCAGAAATAAGAGCTCCTCAAGGAACGCTAAATGGAGTTTCAGGGTTTCAAGTACGCATTGGGTCAAAAAATATTCACACATCGGGCGATTTAACTGATGTGCTGATTGCTATGAACCCTGCGGCACTAAAAATGAATGTGCACCACCTCCGAAAAGACTCAATCGTCATTTTTGACACAGACTCTTTTCAGAAAAGAGACCTAGAAAAAGCAAACTTTGCAACCGACGACCCTTTTGAAGAATTGGGGATGCAACAACTACAACTCGTGCCGGTTGCCATTACAAGTATGACCAAAGAGAGTCTGAAAGATATGGGATTGGACAACAAGTCTATGTTGCGAAGCAAAAACATGTTTGCTTTGGGATTGGTTTGTTGGTTATTTAACCGCCCCATTGAGATAGCTGATAAACTCTTGGCTCAAAAGTTTGTGAAGAATCCAAAGCTTGTAGAGGCCAACGTGAAGGTTTTGAACGATGGTTACAATTTTGGCAACAATAGACACCTAACTGTTTCCACTTATAGAATTGAAGCACAAACAAACAGCAAAGGTTTTTACACAGATATAAACGGCAATTTAGCTACAGCTTACGGATTGATTGCTGCCGCAGAAAAAGCCAATGTGAAATTGTTACTAGGTTCCTATCCTATAACACCAGCCACAGAAATTTTGCATGAGCTAGCAAACAGAAAAGACTTTGGAATAAAAGCTCTTCAGATGGAAGACGAAATTGCGGGTATTTGTGCAGCAATAGGTGCTAGCTTTGCAGGAAACTTAGGTGTCACCACTACTTCAGGACCTGGACTAGCATTGAAAGGTGAGGCCCTTGGCTTGGCAGTTATGACAGAGCTTCCCTTAGTAGTTGTGAACGTGCAACGCGGAGGACCCTCAACAGGAATGCCCACCAAAAGTGAGCAGTCTGATCTGAATCAGGTTCTGTATGGTCGCAATGGCGAAAGTCCGGTGGTTGTTATAGCAGCTCTCTCCCCTACTGATTGCTTTGACAGTGCATTTTGGGCATCTAAGTTGGCATTAGAACATATCACCCCCGTGGTATTACTAACTGACGGATATATTGCAAACGGATCATCCTCTTGGAAAATCCCAACAATGGCAGAGTATCCAGAAATTAAACCACACTATGTGGCGAATTACACAGGCGACAAAGAGTGGTTGCCCTATCTACGTAACCCCGAAACAAAAGCAAGGTACTGGGCATTTCCTGGAATGAAAGGTTATGCTCATCGACTGGGAGGATTAGAAAAAGATTATGAAACAGGCGTAATTTCATCGGATGGCGAGAACCATCAATTGATGGTAGAAACCAGACAAGCAAAAATTGATTTAATTGCAAATTACATTCCCGAACTAGAAGTAATAGGCGATGAAGATGCCGACACACTCATTGTTGGATGGGGTGGTACATTTGGGCATCTGCTAGAAGCTTACAGAGAGGTGAGAGAACAAGGACATAAAGTTGCATTCACACAATTCAAATTTATATCTCCTTTACCAAAAAACACTGAGGAGGTCTTGAAACGATATTCCCGCATTATTGTTGCGGAGCAAAACCTAGGGCAATTTGCCAATTATCTTGAGACTAAAATAAAGGGTCTCAACATTCACAAACTAAATCGCATTACTGGACAACCTTTTCTGGTGTGGCGATTAGTTGAAGAATTTATAAACATTATTGAAGGAGAGGCATAGATATGAAAACTACTATAGATATTAAAGCTGAAAACATAACATATATACCCAAAGACTTTAAGAGTGCAAATAGTGTACGTTGGTGCCCTGGGTGTGGCGACCATGCTGTTTTGAATTGTATTCATAGAGCAATGGCCGAATTAAATCTTGTGCCAGACGACACTGTAATGGTTTCTGGTATAGGTTGCTCATCGCGACTGACCTATTACATGGAAACCTACGGAATACACAGTATTCATGGACGTGCACTGCCCATTGCAACGGGGATGAAAGTAGCCAATCCAAAACTAAACATTTGGGTTAGCACGGGCGATGGTGACTCGTTGGCTATTGGAGGAAATCACTTTATCCATGCCATTCGCCGAAACATTGATTTGACGATAGTGCTATTCAACAACAAAATATACGGTCTCACCAAGGGGCAGTTTTCTCCTACCTCTGATAGAGGATTTATAACAAAATCGGCTCCTTATGGAACTGTAGAAGATCCTTTCAGACCAGCAGAACTTTGCTTTGGTGCTCGGGGTAAATTCTTTGGAAGAGGAATAGATGTTGATTTAAAAAATCTTACTCACACATTAGTTGCAGCCTCAAAACACAAAGGAGCAGCAGTAGTGGAAGTGTTGCAAAACTGTGTTATCTTTAATGACGGCATTCACAACAAATTTTCAGACAGAGCTTGGAGAAAAGAAAACACAATACTACTACATCATGGAGAAAAAATGATTTATGGGGACAATGATGATAAAGGCATTGTGATAGATGGATGGAATCTAAAATCTGTAACCATTGGCCAAGATGGCTACACACTTGATGATGTGCTAACACACAACACAAGCATAAAGGATGACACTCTGCACCAAAAATTAGCACTTATGGGAACAGAAGAGAATGAAGGTTTGCCTGTAGCACTAGGAGTTATTCGCGATGTAGAAGCCTTAACTTATGAAATGGAGCAAGAAAAACAAATAGAAGAAGTACAAGCTAAAAAACCTAAGCGTTCTTTCGAAGACTTCTTAATGAGCTCTGGCAACGTTTGGGAAGTGAAATAGATTTACCTAAATATTAAAGAATAAAAAAGTCCGAAGAAATATTTCTTCGGACTTTTTTATTCTTTAATTAGCTTATGTTTTTAATTTCCTTCTCTTCAACTCCTGTTTTATCAATAACAACTCCCTGCTTGATTGGCCCGAAACCGAGCTATTTTCTTCTGCACGACGAATCAAGTAGGGAACCATCGTTTTCACTTTGCCATAAGGTACATATTTCACCACATTGAACCCAGCTGCAGCTAAGTTATATGTCAAGTGGTCGCTCATACCATATAGTTGTGAAAAATATATGTGAGGGTGAGTACGTGACAAACCGTTTTCTTCAATTAAAGAAGCCAATAAGTAAGAGCTTTCTTCATTGTGTGTAGCTACCATAAAAGAGATAGTATCAACATTTTTTACAAAATAACGAATTATATCGTTGAAGTCTCTGTCTGTTGCCTCTTTGTTAAGTTGAATAGGTGATGGGTATCCCATCTCTTTAGCACGAGCACGCTCTATCTCCATGTATGCACCACGCACAATCTTTAAACCCAAATAAAAACCTTGAGCTTTTGCAATAGCATGATGCTCTTTAATGACATCAATCCTATCGTGACGATACATCTGATAAGTATTTTGAACAATAGCCTTCTCTTTATTGTATTTACGCATCATATCAAGAATTACACTATCCAGCATTGGCTGTATCCAAGAGTGTTCTGCGTCAATCAATACTGGGACATCCAATTCATAACTGAGTTTGCAAATATCGTCCACTCTTTTAAGAAGTAGTCTATAGCTCTCAGTCTCAGATTCTGATAGCTTCTCATTGCTACTCACTTTCACCATTAAATCAAATGATCCAATCCCAGTTATTTTAAAAGCACTAAATGGTGTTTTTTTGTTCTTATGAGAAAAAGCGATAACATTCAATAATTCCCTGCATGTTTTATCAAACATTTCTTCACTATCTTCTCCCTCAACTGCATAATCTAAGATAGTCCCTACATTTCTTTCATGTAATTTATTAATTAGTCTAGAGCTATCCATTATGGAAACACCTCCGCAAAAGTGTTTGTAAATAGTTCTTTTGACTATCCACTCTACTGGAAAGTGAATCTTAAAAGCAATGTTTACAAGTTTTTTACCAATACTAACCCACCAAGGGCTATTCATTACTTTAAATAAAAGATGCATTTCTCGTAAATCATTATTAGATTTACCTCTGAATGCAATTTCAATGTCATTGAAATTAACAAGTTGTGCGTGCTTATCTAGCATATTAATAATGGTGTAAATAGGTTTACACAAATTTAAAAATAAAATTGACATGTTGTGCATTTTATAATGAAGTAAAGACGAATATTTATGCTTTCAGCAGAAAATAACGAAATATCCTATAATATGCGATAGATATGGAGCAGATTTTAACTTTAAAGGAGTATAAGGGAATAAATCAAACAATTATTACTATTTTTACAGTTCAAAGAGGAAAGAGAATTTTTTAGCTGAAAAAGAAAACAATTCTACACATCATCGAGATAATAAAACAAGATGCAAAAAACAACATACAGCAGAATAAAAAGCTGAGAAATGGAGTATTCTGATAAAAACTTGCATACTTGTGATAATTTTATGATAGATGTTAAACATTTATCAGATTCATTTGTTAAAACGATTGATAAGAAGCGTTCTTTAAAATATTTTTTAAAACAAAGAGGTAAGTAATAAAGAAAATATGAAAAAATCAACTATTTGGATACTTGCCGGTGTAATGATTATAACATTTGTAGGACTTTTGTTTCTTCAAGTAAAGTATATTCAAATTACTTTGCAAACAAGAAACGAACAGTTTGACAAATCAGTAAAACGAAGCTTGTATCAAGTTGCTCAAAATCTTGAGTTCGACCAAACGTTGCAGTTCATTGAAGAAGACATTGCAGAATCGGAAGGAAAGTACTCTAAATATAATCAACCCCAACAGGGCAGTTCGTCTTCATCTGTAAATAAAAAGACAGAAGTGTGGACAATAACGAACCCAGATGGAAGCGAAACTATAATTGACTACGACATTACCAGTGAGACTACAGAAAAGCCTCAACAAGGGGTGTTTATATCTCCTGGGCACGGACTGAATACAATATCTAAAACATCGTATGAATTGCAACAAGCCTTTTCGAAGCGTTATTTGCACGAAAAAGCCTTGCAAAACGAAGTTATTTTAAAGATAATGTATCGTGCAAGTACAAAGCCTATTGAGGAACGTGTAGATTTCCGAAAGGTTAATGCATATATCCGCTCAGAATTATTGAGCAATGCCAACTTAAGTGTTCCATTCAGTTTTCAGGTAGTGAACCCAAACAACAAAGTAGTTTATTCATCACCTGGATATCCTGTAAAAACAAAAGAACCGGCATATACACAGGTGCTTTTCCCAAACGATCCTCCCTCAAAATTAAATTACTTGAGGGTATATTTCCCTACAAAGGGAGAACACGTATTTAGTGAGCTAACGTTTGTGATACCATCGTTAATATTCACAGTTATTCTTTTGATAACGTTTATATTTACGGTAATCACACTTTTCAGACAAAAACGTTTGTCTGAAATGAAAAATGATTTCATCAATAATATGACGCATGAACTGAAAACCCCAGTTTCGACTATTTCATTAGCTGCACAAATGCTAAAGGATACATCGATTGCAAAATCGCCCGAAGTTTTCAAACATGTTACCGGAGTAATAAACGATGAAACAAAGAGATTGAGCTTTCAGGTAGAAAAAGTATTACAAATGTCGCTCTTCGATAAACAGAGAGCCACATTGAAATTAAAAGAAAAAGATGCAAATGATATAATAGTAAGTGTTGCTAACACTCACGTACTAAAAGTTGAAAAATTTGGAGGTACGCTCGACATTGATTTGCAAGCAGAGAAAGATACGGTGAGAATAGATGAAATGCATTTTACAAATGTATTGTTTAATTTATTGGACAATGCACTTAAATACCGTAAAGAGGAAGTTCCTCTTCAACTAATAATGAAAACGTGGAACGATACAGGAAGACTGTATATCTCGATTGAGGACAACGGCATTGGTATCAAAAAAGAATACGTGAAAAAAGTTTTTGACCGATTCTATCGTATTCCAACTGGAAACGTTCACGATGTAAAAGGATTTGGATTAGGATTGGCATACGTACAC
>CAYTJC010000034.1:0-10778 GCA_964437875.1 uncultured Dysgonomonadaceae bacterium | reverse complement strand
CAAGCGTATGTAGGTTGTTAGGGATTGACATCATCAAGCTTACTTTGTTGGGCATGTCACCTATTTTAGAATAGCCATAAGAAATGCGAATGGCTTTGCCCTCGGGAAAGTTGGTATCAAAATAGCTGACAATATCCTCATGTAGCATTTCAAGCACAGCTCGTGGCAAGGCTATTGTTTTCTCCTGATCTGTTGTGAGAGGTCCTGCCGCAACTTTTCGCATATTGCCATAAACATCTGTTACCAACGAAATTTCATTCATATCGCCAGTAACTATAAAGCCATATCTTAAGAAATAAGCGGTGGTGGAATTTGGGCTTACTTTGTACTCTAGTCCATCTTCAAGACCAAAGCCTTTTTTGATAAACTCTTTTGCCTTGTCAAGCGTTGGCTCCACAATCTGGTTCTCGGAGTTGATAAGTATAAATTGGTTATCGCCAAAGTCGAAGCCATATAGCTTGTTAAAGCCATATATTTTATTGTCGTCGAAGCGGGTGATTTTCTGTATTGATGCTAGGGCATTGGGCTCTTCTTTCTTTAAAGTCGCAAGCACATCTTCTGGGATGGCCTTAATTACAGTTTGTTCAATAATCCCTGGGATTCGTGCTTCCTTCATATAAAACCACTCTCCATCTTCGTAGAAGTCAACAAACACATCAGGCGTAAATCTGAATCGATATATGGTGCCTTTAAAGCCAGAAAACTTAAGAAAGCGAATCTGATTTTCAACGGGTGATGTTCTGGTATTGATATTGAGGTATTGGGTCATAAACTCTTTCATCCTTTCAGGTAGTGTTCTCAGACCTTCATCATCCAACTCTTCGGCCAATGTTTTACCTTCGTGTCCAGTAATGTCACAATAAGTTGTAGAATTATCCAATACTATTTCTATTTCATCATAAAAACGGTTAGTCATATTCAGTACTTTGTCAGTAGCATGTTGTTCACTCAACTGCTTGCGAGAATTTTCACTCAAAAGGGCACTTGCAGTTTCGGGCAATCCTTTTTCGCTTTGTAGGATAAACCACTCGCCTTCTGAGGTGAACTGAGTTTTTACATCGCCTTCAAATTGCACAAAGTAAAATCCTCCGCCATAGTCTTTGTTTACCTAGGCCGAAAGCATTTTGTTGTTGGGCAAATACTTGCTCGCAAAGGTTTGAATGGATTCGGGTATTTCGTCTTTCGTTAGGTAGTCTATTTTGTCATCGTCGGTACACGAGGCAAAGGATAGGACGATTGCAGACAGCAGGATGTACAATAAAGTTTTTGTTTTCATTGTTGGTGTTTTTGGTTTATGTGTATTTATGTAATTGAATTTAGTTTATTTTTCTTCCCCAATAATCTGTTCTCAGCCAAAGTCCCCTTTAGGGGATTTAGGGGTGGTTGGAGCAGGTGAATTGCCTTTTCGGTGTGCTCTCAACAATAAAGTTTTAAATTAAGATTTCAATGCACTATTTATAAGATAACAAAGATAGCAAAACGTTGCTTGTGATTAAAACAGAAAAAGGATAGCTACTGTCTTTTTCGTTTCTACTCAAACTAAGTTATCACAACCTATCCATCTCCCCACTAGCCTGCTGGCCTTTATAATTGTCTGTGATAAAATTGAATAGATAGCTTATCGTAAGAGTTATTGAACGAGAATCAATATTCTTGTTATACAACATATTAAGTGAAATAGTTACAGAAAGTAGGTGGAAATGCGCGAGTAAGAAGTCTTATTGTTGCGTCTGCTCACGTTCATTTGTAATGCGTGTGTCGCTTTAGCGAAAGTATTTATTTGTTTTTTTTGCTATGCCAACGCACACGAACGGTCACTGAGCCTGTCGAAGTGTTGCAAACAGACCACCTCCACACCTACATACAACTGCAATCAATTGTTTGCTTATCTTTAAATACGTTAAACAGACATATAGTTTAAATGGAGACAATCAAACGGAAAAAATAGATTAGTAACTTCGTTTGCTTGAACACAAGGAGTGTGTTTTTGTAAATAGGGTGCTGAGTTAACTTCCTATTTTGATTTGAATTCTTTTTTCTTCGCAACAAACCGATTCGTAATTGGGCCATAAAGTGTTGGTCGCGAAATTGTGATGGAACAACAGGAGGAGTTGGGGTAGACTTTAATGGACTGCCTATCAGTGCAGTGAGAGGGTGATAGCTGTTTCTAAATATGGAGTAATAAACATCATAATAAAGCGACTTATTTTTGGGGGAGTAGGTTTCTGCAGGTGGGAAAAATGAAGAAAATAAAAGTAGAGTAGGTTTTGTACCCCTACAAAACCTATTCGGAAAATAATTTGGTGCTTTTGTACCCCTACAAAACCTACTCGGAAAAAAATTTAGTGCTTTTGTACCCCTACAAAACCTGTTCGGAAAAGAATTTATGCATATTGTAGGCATACAAAACCTACTCTCCCAAATCATGAGGAGCTTCAACTAGATAGGAGAAACCCTACGACAATTAACTTTAATTTCTATTTATCAGAAAAACAATGTGACTTTTGCAACAAGAAGAAAACAGTAAATAGAATTCACTGTAGGAGGTATTGCAATATGCAAAAAGAGTGATTGGTGGTGCGTTATAGTTTTTTTGTGTTGCTAAAAGAGCAAACTGATACTGATAATTACTTTTGCGAAGTGAAATTGGAGTAGAGGAAAATCGCAATATTGCTTTGTCTCTATAAAAGCCTTTATCGCTTCAACTTTTTTAAGTTTGTAAGCTTTCTTGAGTTGGGCCATCCATACATCGCTTCCTTTATGCTCTACTCAACTCTGCCAACAAGCTATCTTTGCAAACCCCGCACAGCTGTAGTGTTTTTAAAAAAGAACAATGCATCGTATCGCATTGGAACAATGGTAGGCACGAATTGACTTTTATCTCCTCTAGGATTATACACCACCCCCACTGCCCTATTGCCCATTGTTTTGAGGTTTTTTTTCTTCCTATCTTCGTCATCAAAAATTAAATAAAAACTCTCCTCATTGTGCTTATTCAATTTATATTCTATGCTATTAGGAACAGCAGGTGGAATGGTCATCTCTTTCATTCTCCCTCCCCATTCAGAACCGGCCATCACCTTCCCTTTATAAGTGGTAAAACCAACCAATAAGACATTATCACTACCCAACCCTTCACGGGTAAGCTGCCCAATATTTTCCTCACCCATGTTGTGCATATTTGTATACTCTGCATCTCCAATATGAGTGTTATGTGCCCAAACAATTCCTTTTGCACGCTCACCATAAAGACTTAACAAGTCATTTACAGTGCCATGCATGTGATGTACACGGGTATTCCAAGAAACATGATCAACAGAGGCTATACTTTCTCTATAAAACTCCTCGGCATTATGAACTACGATAGTGTTTTGCAACAAATAGAAGAATGTATCATCCGATAGGTCTGCAAATTTATGGCGATTACTTCTTATATACTCTACCACATTTCTGGTAGCTTTTGCACAACTCTTTTTCCCAGCACTCACAGCATCAGCATATCTCCAACTATTTCCTTGGTGCGGTTCGAAACATTTATATTGAGCTTTCACATATGCATAAGCAGCTTTATTTGTTGCTTCTAGTAAATCCAACACTTCTTTTTTTGAATTCCATTCGTCATATACATCCATGCCATAAAAGCCTACTTTCTGATCTTGTGATAGTTTCTCATTGTGATTACGAAGCCATTCGGCCAATGCCAAAATCTCTTCGTTGGCCCACATCCAAGTAGGCCATCTATGCAGCTTCAGCAAAACATTTTGTGCAGAACTTGCAGCACCCTCCAAGTTTTTCACATAGCTATTGAGATGATACAGACTTGCAAAGTCACCTTCTACAGCAATAAAGCTGAAATCATGTTCCGTTATCAATCTTCTACTTATTTTATCCCTCCACAAGTAGTATTCGTGGGTGCCATGACTGGCTTCGCCCAACAGGACTAGTTTTTTATCGGCAGCTGTAGAAATTAGCCTGTCCAAACTGGCATCTCCATCAAGTGGAATTGCTTTTTCTTTCATATTTTGAGGTGAAGTAAACATACTGATAGTAAAAAATAAAAATCCAAATAAAAACTTTACAAACAATTGATTCATAATATAATAAAGATATACATAAATCGTGTAATTTCAAGTTACGGGTAAGTTATCAGGAATTACTATCTGAATTGCAAGACAGCAGTTAGTTGAAAAATTGATTTATCTATTCGAAGAGATAGCTATTAAAAACATACTCAAGCCCTCACTCTATTCAAAAAACGCTCTGCTTCAAAAACTGACAACTCCATTCTAGACAATGCAGCATGTGTTTGAATTCTCAATTCATCTGGAGTTAGTAGCTCATCTTCGTCCATGTAGTTGTGTTCTAAAAGATACTCCTCAAGCTCATCTATTTTCGACCTCATAAACCCAGAGACCTCTCTTGCCCTTAGAGCTGCAATTAGTCGTTCAGGATTTTGATCCAACTCTTTTAGCTTAGCGTCAACTGTATCTATGAACGTGCTAGACACACAGTCAGAATCAACTAAAACCTGTCTATCGATTGATTTAGCCCTCCCTTTTCTAAACAAAGTTTGATAAAACTCCAACAGTTCAACTTTGCTTTCAATCTTTGCGATGGTAGAATCACTTAACCCCTCAATTTTGCCTTGATGGCTTATATAACTCTTCAATTGGCCATAGTATTCTATGCCTCGTAGCAAAAAGGAGTGCAATAGTTGATTATCTTCAACTAAATACGATAGATAAAGTTGCTCAGGTGTATGCACCAACAAACTATACTGGGGTGCATTTAACAGCTCATGGTATTCTTCATTTGAATAAGTTCCTGGAGACAGAACACTAGTAGAAAGGAAATGCTTTTCAGTTGGTTCAACCAACTCAAAGTTTATCTGCTCATTAGCTTGCCCTTTCAGTAAAGTTATTTTCCCTTCAACATCTGGGTGTAAAGCAAGATACTCTTGCCATTTTTTCAGCTCGTCTGCTTGTGCAGTAAAGTAAAAGACTTGCCTTCCATCTCTGCTAATTTCAATTAAAGATTCGATAATTTGCTTTGCTCTCAGATCATCACTATTCGCCAACACCTCATCTGCCAAAATGGGTAGTTTAATGCCTGATTCTTGACTCTCAATAAATGCCAACCTTACTGCAATTAACAATTGAATACGGGTGCCCGAAGATAAGTGCTCAAGGGGTTGTCCTTGATTCAACACTGTGTCCTTTGCCCTAAAACTGCCTCCATCCTTATCATCCAGAATCAACTCATAATGCCCATGAGTTATTTTATTAAATAATTCATTCGATCTCTTAAAAACCTTTGAGCTACTATGTTCTTGCGTTTTCTTTTTCAGTCCATTTACAATCACACTTCCTGTAATAGATGCAATAGTGCTTAGATAGTTTTGTTCTAAATCATCAAGTACAAATTCCTTCTCTGATAATGCTACTTCTAATTCGTGTCCGCTTTTCTCTGTGTTTATACGTGCTTCTATCTTAGCAATCTCAGTGTACAAATATTCAGCTTCGCTTGATAAAGCCTCATAGTGTTTTTCTCGTTCTTCAGCTTCTTCAATTTGCACGGTTAAGAGTGTATCCTTTATATCGGAATACAATGCATGTTCTTGCAACCGATTTTCTTTATCCATTCTTCTACGCTTAGCTTGCTCAAACTCATTCTCAAAATAATCATAGGCTTCTTTTTTAGATAATAGTTCTCTCAAGGCATCTTTTGCTCCAATTTCCAAATTCAAACGAGTGTAAATTGAATGAACCTCTTGTGTATCCTTCTCTTTCAATGCATGTAAATCAATTTTACGTTCTTCTAAATATCTGAGGTCTCTTATCAGTGCAAAGCGTTTGCTCTCATCTTCATTCATCTTTTTCAAAATCGCTTTGGCAGAAGCTGCATCATTTGCAGGTACTACATTCACCTTGAGTAATATTGAATTGATATGGGCCAAAGTCTCCGAATAGATTTTGTTAACTTCATCGTAGGAACTCAAGTTTGCCTGTAGTTCATTGTTATGCTTTTGCCATTCCTGTAAGTTTTTCAGAATCCAATATAAACCAGAGTAAGACTCTCTGTTTTCGACAGATAGCTCAGGAATGTCACTCAGTTTATCAATCCAATCTTGACGTTTGGCTTCCAATGTCTGGAGTTCAGGTTTGATTTGCTGTAACAATCCGCTTAACTCAGCCAGACGACGATCAATTTCACTTTGCAGTTTTACTTCGTGCAACTCTTGATGAAGTTCTTCTAATCGTTTTGACACTTCTTCCTCTTGCCAACTCACTGGTTCGGTTAATCCAGTTTTCTTAAAATCATTCACTCGTGTTTCTTGTATTGAACTGGAGGCTTTGTCTTTCCCTTTAAATAAAATGTACAGCAGCATAACCAACACACCAACCAATCCTATCCAACCATAGAAATAAGTTAAAGGTGCTATTGTTAAACCCAGAAGAAATAATACCCACAAAGAGTTACTTGAGGAGTTAGATGGTGCTGTGTCTTTTTCAAACCAGCTTAACAACAAACGAATTCCAGTATATAAGCTCTCCTCAGTATGGTGTTGTTCCTGCTTTTTATTGCTTAAATGCTGAATTTGGTTTTCAAGCGTCTGCTTTTTGTTTAACAAGCGATGAGCTTCTTCAAAAAAACCATCCAGACTACGAATGGTTTTTAAATCTAGAGCTTCTAGTTTTTCTTTTGTAAGCAATGAAAAAAGATCATTGAGTACTACCTTTGTTTTTCTTTCACTCTTGCTTATATCAATGCGTCTATTTTGTAAGTCTCGTTCTAAATCTGATAACTTATCTACATTCTCGCTCAGCTCATCCAAAGTCACTTTATCAAATCCTCCCTCAGGTATCTGAAGTGCCAATAATTGATTTTCTTTATCCTCTCGATTCCGAAAAGCTCCGTCTATATCTTGTGTAGTCTTTTCTATTGCCTTTTCTAATTTTGATAGTTCCGCATCTTCATTCCCTATCAACAGAGACATTTGCTCAGGATAAGAGGATTTTTCTATGGTCAGTATTTCATAATTCTTTTTTGCCTGTAGAGATTCAATAAGGCGTTCATATAGTTGTTTTAATTGGGTAGCTTTTCTAGCCTCTGCATATTTACCTTGTAGAGTAACAAGTTTTTGCCCCTCACTTTGCAGGTTTCTTTGTCTCTTTTCAATCTCCTCAACATTTTTGCGTTTGGCTTCATAGGTCTTGTATTCACTCAAGCCACGGCTAGGTGTAGTGTCTCTGTATCCTAATGCCTGCTGTGCCCCTTGAAGATTATAACCGCCAATTGCTTCTCTCAATATCTCCTCGGCTAAGTTTTTGTCATCCTCTTTGATGAGCTCATGAAGAGCTAAGAAATAACGTTTAGACTCATCATAAGCTGGAATGGAAGAAAGTTTATCGTCCACCCCATTGCATTGACTACTATAATGGCCGTTATCTATTTTTATATCCCACTCTTTGTCACTTACCGACAATTTGGTCTCTACATGAATTTTCTCTATGTTTTGTTTCCAAATAATATTCTGAATCATTCTGGCAGTAGAACTTTTACCCGAAGCGTTGGGTCCAGCAATAACATTAATATTGTTTGCCAAAGAAGTGATAAACTCCATTCCGGAAGGAAACCCTGGCATCTTGTAGATAGAGAGTTCTTTAATAATAAGAGCAGGCTTGTTCATATTAATTAGATTTAGAAATTTGGTTCAACAATTCACCTAGCAAACGGTTACATTCTTCCTTTATCGCTATACGTGCATTTTCCGAGTTGCTTTCTAACTTTCTTTCGGCTGAAAGGGGAAGATAAGGTCCGACTCTATTTACATCATCTGCTTTTTTAGTCCACTCCCGTATCAAGTCATCCAAAAATGGGTCATTCCTATTTTCTTCAATAGCCAAAATCGTATTTGCCAGTATGCCTGCTGGAGAAGACTGCTCGGCTAATTGAGCTAAATCTACTACTTCTGGAGTTATCAGAGTTTCTACACGACGAACGCTAATATTAGAACCTGTTTCTAATCGAGCTGTATGCTCAATAATGGTTCTACTCCAAGCGTCAATTTCTATAGGACGACTGCTTTTCCCAACAAGTGTAATATGATAAACTAGCGATATTACCTCTTCTAGCTCCATTATCTTTCTTTCAGCATCCTCATTTATGGTATATATTACCCTGTCGCGCAATTCACTTTCATCAACAACACCTGTGATGTCAATAGATATATACTGATAGCGGACGGGTGACATTCCAATTTGTTCAATCTGTAGCGGCTCATTGGGTACAACTGTAATTAATAGTGGCCCATGTATATCGGGTTCTTTTGCACTCAAAGCTTGGGGAGACCCTGTGTACCAAACAAGAGGCTGTTCAGATAGCTGTTGTGGTTTATGAATATGTCCTAACAACCATAGTGCAACATCGGTATTCTGCAGTTCGTTAAGGCCTATTGGCCCATATTTACTATTTGATGCATCAATGTCACCGTGAAGAAGACCAATTGTTTTATAGTTCGGATTTAAGTTTACATCGTACCAGGAAAGCATGGCACTTTTTTCAACAAATCTTTTGGAGAAAGACCAACCCACAAATTGAATGGTATGATCATTCTTTGAAAACTCTTGTACTTCCCAACTTTCATTTTCACCTAAGAGATGCACATGCGAGTTGTTTCCTGTATTAATAATTTGAGGTAATACGTCAAAATCATGATTCCCAGCTACTAAATAAACTTCAATTTTGTGTCTCCCTAAACTATCAAATGCTTCTTGCAAGGGCCCATAAGCTTCAAAAAACCGATTGTCCCAATCTACAATATCTCCACAAAGCAATAAGACATCCACATTTTTATCAATACAATAGTTTACTATCTTATTTAACGTGAATTTTGTGGATGCATGCTTTCCATGAACGTCTGAAGAGCTTCTACCCAAATGTAAGTCTGCTGTGCCCAATATTTTAATACTTGTATCCAGTCTGTTTTTCATGAATCATATGTTTAGCTTATATATAAATAGGTATCTCAAAGATACAATAAAAAAAATGAAATATTAAAAATTATACTCTGATGCTTCTCTTCCGCTATTCTCTGTATATATAAAATAAAAAACTGCCCCCAAAGTCTTAACTAATCTTAGTCAAAACCTTGAAAGCAGTTTATTTTAAATTACCCTCCCTACTCTATTACAAACTCTATTACAACCAATCACCAAATTTTCTAACAAACCAATTCTTCATCAATTGAGTAGTTAAACTATACGCTACCAATAGACCAATCAGCCAAGGGAAGTAAGCAAACGGAAGTGCTACCATAGAAAGCACTCCTGCAAGCGGTGTGAAAGGAATTATTATACCAAGAGCCATAATCAAAGTAGTTGCGGCTACTACAGGAGCGGAGGCCCAACTTTGAATGAATGGAATCTTTTTGGTTCTTATTATATGCACAATCAAGGTCTGAGAGACAAGTCCTAGCACAAACCAACCTGTTTGAAACAGATGTTGATGATCGGGGCTATTGGCCTTAAAGTAGAAGAACATAATGGCAAACAGGGCATAATCGAATATAGAACTAATGGGCCCTATATAAACCATAAATCGGAGGATACCTTTGGGCTTCCATTTTTTGGGAGCCTCTAAGTAGTCTTCGTCCATATGATCCCAAGGAAGGGATATTTGAGAAAAATCATACAGTAGATTTTGGAATAACAACTGAATAGGCAACATGGGTAGGAAAGGTAAGAATGCACTTGCACCTAGAATACTGAATACATTTCCAAAGTTGCTACTGGTAGCCATTTTGATATACTTCATAATGTTTCCGAAAGTTTCTCTTCCATATACCACACCTTTGTGCAACACCTCCAAATTTTTCTCTAGCAGAATAATATCAGAACTCTCCTTGGCAATATCCACAGCATTGTCAACTGTGATGCCCACATCGGCTTCTTTAAGAGCGGGAGCATCATTGATGCCATCGCCAAGAACTCCAACGGTGTGACCTTTGACACGGAGCGATTTTACTACCCTCACTTTTTGCAAGGGACTTAGTTTAGCAAATATAGAAATGTCATTTACTCGTTCTGTCAACTCTTCATCAGAAATCAATTCGAGTTCATCACCTAGAATAATATTTTTAACAGGGATACCCACATCACCACATATCTTTTTGGTAACAATCTCGTTATCTCCTGTTAGCACCTTTACCTCTACATTTAGTTTGTGCAACGCTTCAATACTAGGCTTTGCTGATGGTTTGGCAGGGTCTAAGAAACCTATGAAGCCAGTGAGAATCATATCCTTCTCATCCTCCACAGTGTATGTAAGTGGATGATCTGCATCAAACTCTTTAATGGCGAGCACCAACACTCGCAATCCTTTTGCATTTAAATTGGACGTAGTTTCATATACATTCTTGCGCATCTCTTCGTCCAATACTACTACTTCATCTTCTTCAATATGAAGTTTTCTATCCTCACCCGGATCGAAACTATGCGTACAGAGGTCTAGCATTTCTTCCACAGCACCTTTCGAAATCAGCAGATGTTTTCCATTTTTCTGTCGTAGAATAACACTCATGCGTCTGCGCTGAAAATCGAACGGAAGTTCATCAATCTTTTCAAAGTCCTCCTCTACTTTCAAGTAATCGTGAATCTCAACATGGTCTAACACCGCTTTATCCATCAGATTTACCAAACCCGTTTGATGGAAGCTGTTTAAGTATGCCCATTTAAGCACCTCAAAATCTTCTAGCCCCATCACATTTAAATGTTTAG
>CAYTJC010000033.1:0-10913 GCA_964437875.1 uncultured Dysgonomonadaceae bacterium | reverse complement strand
CAAAGAATTTTCATTTGCTATGGAGCGCATGGCCTCGGTAATGGTAATAACTTGTCCGCACGCTTTAGGTCTTGCAGTTCCGCTGGTGGTGGCCATATCCACCTCTGTATCGGCTCAACGAGGATTGCTGATTCGTAACCGAACTGCATTTGAAAACACAAGGAAAGTAACGATGATGGTTTTCGATAAAACAGGAACACTTACCAAAGGAAACTTTGGGGTGACACGTATTGGTAGTATTATGGATGACGTGGATGACAATGATATTTTGAGGTTTGCTGGTGCATTGGAATCTAAATCTGAACATCCGCTTGCTATGGGCATTATGAAGAAAGTGGAAGAAGGTGAGATTGAAATTCCACAAGTGGAAAACTTTAATGCCATTACGGGAAAAGGTATTGAGGGCGAAGTGGAAGGGAAGCATGTGAAAGTGGTGAGTCCTGGTTATGTAAACGACAATAACTTAGATATTCCAGAAGAGGCTTATAAAAGTGACGCTGAAACAGTTGTTTTTGTGTTGGTAGATGAAAAACTAGTTGGCTATATTGCTATGTCGGATCAAATAAGAGAGCAGTCTTATGAAGCAATCAAAACTCTTCGGGAGAACAACATCAAATGTATTATGATGACGGGCGATAATGAAAAAGTAGCCAAAAGTGTAAGTGAAGAGCTAGGACTCGATAGATATTTCTGGGGATTACTCCCCGATAAGAAATTGGATAAAATAAAAGAGTTTCAAGAAAAAGGTGAGTTTGTAGCCATGACGGGCGATGGCATTAATGATGCTCCAGCACTTGCCACAGCTGATGTGGGCATTGCTATAGGTAGCGGAACGGATGTTGCAGCCGAGACTGCCGATATTATATTGGTGAACAGCAATCCAGAAGATATTGCTACGCTCATTCTTTTTGGTAAAGCAACATATCGGAAAATGATTCAGAACTTCATTTGGGCTACTGGTTACAACGTGGTGGCAATACCTCTTGCTGCAGGTGTGTTGTATAGTGCAGGTATTCTGATTAGTCCTGCAATGGGTGCAGTGCTGATGAGTATGAGCACCATTATAGTTGCACTAAATGCTCAACTGCTGAAGAGAAAAATGAAAAGGGTAGAGAGGGAAGATTAAACTTAGAGAGTAGATCAAGCATATAATAAATAGGGCGAGACATGGATGCCTCGCCCTATTTATTATATGCTTATGTGATGTTATTCATTTTGAAGACGTTTAATCATAACTTTCATTTGCTCAATTTCTCTTCTCTGAGCTTCAATGATATCTTCTGCCAACTGTTTCACTTCTGGATCTTTGATGTCGGCCTTTTCACTCGTCAAAATTGCAATTGAATGATGAGGTATCATAGCTTTCATCCAAAGCACATCTCCGACAATTGGTTTTTGTGCTCTCACAAGACCAAGTGCAACCACAAAGAGAAGAATGCTACCCAAAACAATAGCTATGTTTTTTTTTCTATTTTGATACATATTTCGCATTACAGAAAACATAATCAGTGCCATTGCTGAAATACCTAAACAGGTCATATACAATTTTGTAAGACTGAAATATACATGATCTATTTGATATGTGTTTAAGTACATTGTTATATACATAGCTATGAATGAACCAGCAAGCATAATTGCAAATTTAGTATAATGGTTTTTACTCTTTTTGCTATTCTTTTTTTCTTGGGTATTCATTTTGTTTATTGTATTATTTGATTTAACTCTTGTAATTATTTAAAGATTGATCTAACCTCCTGATTATTTTAAAGAACCTATAAATCAGAAAAATGAACAATTTAATGATTACAAGGCATCAATCACTTTTTGAAGTTTAGTACTTATTTTACTTGCAATATTTTTAAGGTCTTCATTATCTATGGCTTGCATGCTAGCAGTTGCATTTACTGCAGCTACTTCAATTTGACCACTTTCTAGTTCCTGAATAATAACATTGCAGGGCAACATTGTGCCTACTTTGTCTTCAACCTGAAGAGCTTTGTGTGCAAAAGTAGGGTTGCAGGCTCCGAGTATTTGATATTTTCTGAAATCGACATCGAGTTTCTTTTTAAATGTTGCTTGTATATCTATCTCTGATAAGACACCAAAACCCTCTTTGCCAAGTTCTGTAATTACTTTTTCTTTTATAGATTCAAAATCTGTTGAAAATGTTTTGTTGAAATAATATGACATGTAGATTAATTTTTAAAATGTTTGTAAAAAGTTTATTTATGCGGTATGAATTTTAGTTTGGAGTAAAACACTTCTATTATAACACATTGTGAGCAAAATGGTTTAGATTTATCAAAAGGAGGTTGTGGATCAATATCAATAGCTGATTTATAATATATTATATAGGGTGGTTTTATAGAAAAAAAATGTCTAATCTGCGCATCGTACTCTGTTAGGGTTAAAAAAGACTCTATATCTATTATTGCTTATTTAACATAGAATTAAGAGAAGTTTACGACAAAGATGAGTTGCATGGAAAACTGTGAGTTCTACAGAAAGGTTCTACTTCTTGGTTTTATTGGAACTAAAACAACCAAATGCGTATTATTACAACTATTTGAGAAAATAGCTATAGTAGATTTATACTTGATGCAGTATATTTGATATCAAAGAAAACCAAGAATGAACTTTTATAAATAAGAAGAAATAAGTTTATTAACTAAAAAATAAAACAAGATGAAAAAGATACTATTAATTGCGGTTATAATTACTAGCTTTGGAGTAAGCCAATCGAAAGCCCAGTTTTTGGATAAGTTGAAAAAGCGTGTACTAGAAAAGACTGAGGAGTTGGTTATAGATAAAGCGGCTGATAAAGTTGCAGATAAGGCAGCAGATAAAACAGGTGAGGCTATGGACAAATTGTTGAATCCAGACTTCGGCTCGCTGATGAATCCAATGGGTAACAAAGTGGATATGTCGAAATTGCCTGCTTCATACAAATTCGATTATCGTTATGCAATGAAGATGAGTACACAAGAAGGAACTATCGACATGGATTATTATCTCAACAAAACAGAACCTTATATGGGTATGAAAATGTTTATGGGAAAAGACAAGAATACAAATATGTCGATGGTGTTTGATGAGGGTAATAAAGCTCTTGTAACTTATGTGAATGGTATGGCTATGGCTACAGAGATGGATTTAAACGATACAGCTGATGAAGATGCAGACATGTATAAAGATTTTACTTTTAAAGAGTTGCCCAATCGTCAGTTTTTGGGTTATGACTGTATTGGTCGTGAAATGGAAAACGATGAGTACAAATTTACAATCTATATTGCTCCTAATATGGAAGCAGGATTTGGAAATATGTTTAAAAGTGAACATGCTAATATTCCACCCTCAATGCAAAAGTTTTCTAAAGAATACGAAAACGGACTCATGATGTATATGGAAATGGTGGATAAGAAGAATAAGAAGAATAAGAACAAGAAACATTCTAGTGCAACCATGGAGTGTGTAGCTTTTGAACCCACAGATTTGGTAATTAAAACAAGATAGTAATGAATTGGAACAAAATAAGAGTCATAAATGTAAATTTGTTTTAGTAGTTTCCTAGGTATTTAGATATAGTGTAGAACAAGCTGCCCAGTGTGGTGGCTTGTTTTGCACTATATGTATATAGTTATATCTACGTCATTAACGTTCCAATTTTTACATTATACCTTTTGCTGTTGCACGCATTCGTAGTTAGCACTTAATTGCTTTTCTTATAACTCAACACTGCCCATCCATTAAACACAATTGCAAACGCAACTAATATTCCCATTTGTTTGAGCAAGTCTGTCATAGTGTTTGCTTTGAGGTATATTAACCGCATTATTTCAATGAAATGTGTGAGCGGATTGATATAAGCAATAGCTTGTGCCCACACAGGCATGCTGGATACTGGGGTGAACATTCCGCTAAGCAAGATAATGATGAGAATGAAAAATAGTACTAAAAACATGGATTGTTGCAAGGTGTTGGAATAGTTAGAGATAACAATGCCCAAGCCTGTAATACCAATAATGAAAATAATGGATGCCAGATAGAGTGCAACAAGGCTTCCTGCAGGAAACAGGCCATAGATAATCCATACCATAAAAATGGATATGGTGAGTATGATGATACCAATAATCCAATAGGGGATAACTTTGGCAAGAATAAAGTTGAATTTAGTTACGGGTGTAGTGTTTATTTGATGTATTGTTCCTATCTCTTTTTCTAACACGACATTGAGAGAGGGGAGTATGCCACAGATGAGTGTAATCATGAGGACAATAAATGCGGGTAGCATAAATGTTTTGTAGTTCAAGGTTTCGTTGTATCTGTAGCGAGGCACGATATCTAAGCTTTGTGCTTGTTGCACTTTTAGAATGGGCTTGATTTTGTAACGCAATTCAGATGCAAAGTCGTTTATTATTTCAGTTAAGTAGTTGCTACCCAATAGTCCCTGGGTTGTATTGACAGCATTGGCAACAATGGAGATATCGGCTTTTTGCTCTTTTACCAAGTGCTCGTCAAACGAGGGGGGAATAACAAGAATGATATCGCAACGATCATTCTCCATGTCTTTCATTGATGATTCGTAGCTATTGGTAATGTCATTGAGAATGAAATAGGCCGAGGCATCTATTTTGTTTGTGAGGCGCTGTGAATAGGGGCTTCTGCTCTGATCTACAATGTTTACCTTTATATTCTTTACTTCGAAATTGATGGCCCATGGAAAAATAAGTAGCACCAATATGGGGTAAAACACTATCATTTTTGGAATCATAGGGTTGCGCCATATCTGCTTGAACTCTTTTTCGACAAGGTATTTAAGTGTTTTCATTCTAATCTTGTCTTTATATTACGGATACTCAATGTTACTATTAACACAATCATCGTTGTCATTATTACAATCTCTTTGGCTACAGCCATGAATCCTAAACCTTGAATCATAACCTTTTTTACAGCTGTAATATACCATCTTGCAGGAACCAATGCAGAGAGCCACTGCAAGAAGTTGGGCATGTTGCTGATTGGGAAAATCATTCCTGAGAGAATGAGTACAGGCATCATCAATCCGATTCCAGAAATAATCATAGCCACTATTTGTGTTTGTGCTACTGTAGATATCAATAGTCCCAATGAGAGGGAGAGGAAAATAAACAAAATGGATATAAACACCAATAGTAGCAGATTTCCAACAATGGGTACGTGCAAAACAAACACGGAGAGTAGCAGTATTGTGACTAAGTTGACAATTGAGAGTGCTAGGTAGGGAATTGTTTTTGATAGAAGAATAGTACTTGAGTTGAGAGGTGATGCCAGGAGCACCTCCATTGTGCCCATCTCTTTCTCTCTCACAATAGAGATAGATGTCATGATGGCACAAATAATCATCAACACCAATCCCATAATGCCAGGCACAAAGGTGTATGCCGACCTCATTTCGGGGTTGTAGTGCAGCTTACTTGTCACATCTATATGGTAGGGTATTTGTTGTAAGCCCATCCATTCCATTTGCTGTTCGCCAATTATGGCTCTGAGGTAGTTGGTAGATATTGTTCCGATATTGGGGTCGGAGCTATCTGCAATAATCTGTATTTGTGCTGCACCTTCATTCACAAGATTGTTGTGAAAGTTGTTGGGGAGAATGAGTGCAATGTCTATTTGGCCCTTGCGCAGCATTTCGTTTACTTCATGAATGGAGTGGGGCGTGAATTGTGGTATAAAGTATGGATTGGCTTCAACACGTGCTCTGATGTCTTGTGTATAAACATCTACCTGTGGCTCATAGATAGTAACACGAATGTTTTGCACCTCCATGTTTATGGCAAATCCGAATATCAATATCTGCACCACAGGCATTCCTAATAGTATGAGCATGGTTCTTTTGTCACGCGATATGTGATAGAACTCTTTTTTTACAAAAGCAAAGAATTGTTTCATCTGTCTCTCTTTTTAATGTCTTTAGTCTCTTTCAGCTTTTCGAGCGAGTTGTCTGAACACCTCGTCCATATCGGCAGCTCCATATTGAGCCTTCAAGTTGGTGGGGGTGTCAAGTGCATCTATGCGCCCATCTACCATAATAGATACACGGTCGCAATATTCGGCTTCGTCCATATAGTGGGTGGTGGCAAACACTGTAATATTGTCTTCTGCAGCTTGATAAATCATTTCCCAAAACTGTCGTCTGGTTGCGGGGTCAACACCTCCTGTTGGTTCATCGAGAAACACAATCTTTGGGCTGTGAAATATGGCCACCGAAAAGGCCAACTTCTGCTTCCAACCAAGGGGTAGCGATTTTACTAAAGTGTTGCGTTCGTCATCGAAACTTAAGCGACTGAGCAGTTGATCTGTTTTTTCTGCAATCTCTTTGTCTTTCATGCCATATATTCCTCCAAACAGTCGGATGTTTTCCCACACCTTCAAATCTTCGTAGAGCGAGAACTTCTGACTCATATAGCCAATGTTCTTTTTTATTTTCTCACTCTGAGTGCTAATGTTGTAACCTGCCACAGTGGCTTCTCCCGAAGTTTGTTTGGTTAGCCCAATTAGCATTTGCATAGCTGTGGTTTTTCCAGCTCCATTGGCACCCAAGAAGCCGAATATCTCTCCCTCTTTTACCTGAAAAGAGATATTATCGACAGCAGTGAAATGGCCAAACTTCTTGGTGAGTGCTGCAACATCTATAATTATATTGTTGTTCATTTTCAATTTTCTCCTTTGGTTAATGCTAAGAAACAATCTTCAACAGTGGGAGTTATCTCACTGATGCTAACATTGTGGTATCCTTTTTGTGAAAGATATTGTCTTAACTCATCTTTTGTTAGTTGTGGGTCAACAGTGATGTGATGTTGGTCGCCAAAGGCAAAAGAGGTGTGTACTTTGGGAAAGGCACGAATATGAGTCAACATTGATGCCAGGTTTTCTCCCCTCACGGCCCACAATATCTCTTTATAATCAGCTATAATATTCTGAGGCGAATCCATAGCGATAAAATCCCCTTCGCGCATCAGGGCTATTCTATCGCATCGGTTTGCTTCGTCCATATAAGCAGTAGAGACCAGAATGGTCATGCCTCCCTCTTTAAGTTTCTTCAGCATATCCCACAATTCGTTACGCGACACAGGGTCAACGCCTGTAGTGGGTTCGTCTAATATGAGCACATCGGGTTGGTGAATGAGTGCACAGGATAGTGCTAGTTTTTGTTTCATACCTCCCGACAATGCACCTGCTCTGCGGTTTTTGAAGGGCTCTATTTGTTGGTAAATATCTTTGATAAACTCATAGTTCTCTTCAATGGTAGTGTCAAACACTGTGGCGAAGAACTCCAGATTCTCTTCTACACTCAAATCTAAGTAGAGCGAGAAGCTACCTGGCATATAGCCAATCATTTTGCGTATTTCTTTGTAGTCTTTCACTACATTCCAATTGCTCAAGTGTGCTTGGCCCGAATCGGGTAGGAGCAGTGTAGCCAATATTCTGAAGAGTGTAGTTTTGCCTGCTCCATCTGGCCCAATCACTCCAAATATCTCTCCTTTGGGAACAGATAGGGAGATGCCTCTTGCTGGATTGTCTTTAGTGCCAATACCAGCGTATTTTCCCGATTTTTGGTCGTGGTAATTTTTGCGCAAGTTATTTACTTCAATCATTGTATTTTATTAAATTGACAGTTGACAATGTGACAAATGTTCTGTTTATCTGTTTAGCAATCAGCATTCAGCAACGAGCACCGTGCATTACACCGCTGGTGCGACTCAAGTAAAATTAATTGTCATTCTGAGTGAAACGAAGAATCTTTTAGATGACTCTGCTGAATTTAAATGGATTCTTCACTTCGTTCAGAATGACAGAGGTTTCAAATCATTTGCTATTAATAAGAGATGAGATAAGTCGTAGCATCTACACTCTGCAAATTAACAGCCACAATCGTAATTCGTCATTCGTAATTGAATTTCACCTCCCCATACATTCCAATTTTCAAATAGCCATCATTTTTTACAGAGACCTTCATGGCATATACCAAATTGGCTCTTTCGTTTTTGGTTTGAATTGTTTTGGGAGTAAATTCAGATTTCTCTGAAATCCATGTTATTACTCCTTCATAGGCTCTCTTATTGCCACTCTCATCGCGTTGATCTACATAAACTTGAACCTTGTTGTTTAGTTTTACATCTGATAGTTGGTTGTTGGTGACATATACGCGAAGCGTCATATTGTTCATGTCGGCAATCTTAAATAGAGGAGTGCCCATGTTTGCCAACTCTCCTTCTTCGGCATATTTATTGAGCACTGTACCTGTTATGGGACTTGTTATTATAGACTTTTGCAACCTATCTTCAAGCTGTTCTATCTGAATATCGAGTGCCGAGCTTTGCGCTGTGATATTCTGACTACTTTTTTGTAGTGTTGACTGTGAAGCAGAAAGTTGTTTTTGCAACACTTCTATCTGTCCGTTTATATCGTCTAATTGTTTTTGTGTTGCAGCATTTGCCTTTATCAAGTTGGTGGTACGTTGCTTCTCTTTCTGCAATGTGCTTATCTGTTCTTTTATTGAAGCAGTTTGGGCTACTATATTGGGTTGTTGTGCACGCAGACCTTTTGCATTGGTGAGCAGATTCATCTTCTGTAAATAGAGTTGTGTTGAGTCTATTAATCCAACTTGTTCACCTTTTCCTACTTGTTGCCCCTCCATTATGGATAGTGTTTCTATCTTTCCACTTGCCTCGGATGAAACTATTATCTCTGTTGCTTCAAATGAACCAGAAGCGTCGTAATCACCGTTTTTGGAGGAACAGGAGGAGAGCAGTATGATTGATAGTCCAATATAAAATAAAATTGTAGATTTCATGTGCTTATAAATTGTTTATTTGTTAGTTGGTTGTGTTACTGAGAGTATAAATAGAGCTGATGTGCTGTATTTCGTGAAGCAACTTAGTTTGTTTGGCCATGTCAAGTGCGGTCAACTCTTTCAGCATATCTGATACTGTCATTGTTCCGTTCTCAACCTTTGCTTCGGCAGCATCCATTATCTGTTGTTGCAAACGAATTATTTCTTCATCGTTTTTCATTGTTTTGCGGTGTTTTTCTATTTCGTTTTGCTGTTGTACAATTTGCATATCTAAGTTATGGGTGAAAGTTTCAAGTTGAGATGCAATACTCAACTTCTTCAACTCGTTGGTCTTGCGACTATTTTTGAGCGTATATAGATTTCCGAAGTTCCACGAAAGTTGAACGCCTCCTAAGAAAAACAGATCAAATTCATTTTGCAACATATTCAATCCGGGTTTGCCATAGCCTCCTTGTACAAATGCTCCTATAGTTGGCATAATGTTAGATTTGAGCTCCAAGTTTTTTGCATCTATTGTTGCTTGTTGGGCTAAGAAGAAATCTAATTCGGGTCTATTTATTGTTACAAGCGAATTGTTATTTAAAACTGGAGGTTTCACAAACTCAGTTTCATTGTTTAGCTCCTTACCTGTGATTATGGATAACATCTGCAAATAGGCTTTTTGAGCAGACTCCATTTGAATGCGTTGTTGACGGGCTTTCAGTATTTCTATTTTTACTGCACTTACATCTCCTTGATTAGCAGCGCCATTTTGAACATAACTTTCTACTTTTGCTTGGTTGCGTTGTAGCTCTTGGTCCAACACAAGTTGTTGTTTTAATTGCTTTTGAAGGAGTAAAATACCAAAGTAAAGATCATTTACCCTCTCGCGCAGTGCATATATTTCTGTTTCGAGTTGTTTCTCTTCTGCCTGTGAACTTGCTTTTATAATTTCTTTTTTTGCACTTATTCTACCTCCATCCCATATAATTTGGTTGGCTTGTGCTACTATCTGATATTGATCTTTATCGGGCACAGGAATTTCTAACCCTGGCATATCCAATGGAATTGTTATCACATCAGATTGATAGGTGGCTCTTGCCTCCAGTGATAGTTGTGGGAGGTAAGCTCTATTGGCATTTGCCAAAGTATAGTTTTTGCTCTGTTCTATGATAGAGAACCTTGCAATGGCAGGGTAGTTATCCCTAGCCAAAGATTGACATTCTTCTAAAGTTACTACTTGAGCGTTAGCTCCAATAGCTAAGAACAGTAGTAGTCCTAAATACAATAACTTTCTCGTTTTCATAGGTCTATTATTTTAATGTGTTCATTACCCATCTGGAAATTTCCTTTTTACGCTCGGTAATGAAGTGCGCAAATTCTTCTTCCTTTACTAAACCTGAAGAGACAAAAAGTGGTTTCGACATGAATGGGAAGAGTGTTAAACTCATTATATTCATAATAAAATTGAAACTCGACATAGTAAAACCCCTCTCTCTTAACTGTTTTTCAATAACAGGTTGTGATAATATTTCAGCATTTTGTTTTACTTTCATCAAGATGAATTCATTCGATTTTACTTCGCTCAAAACAAAAAGAGGCAAATCGTCATTCTCCAGCAGCAAGTTGGTATAGCTTGTTGATAATGTTGCTATTTTTTCTTCGAGCGATATTTCGCTATTAGATAAAATGGGGTTAATGATTCCGAATAGCACATCAAACTTCTCTTCAATTATTATCCTAAACAGATTTTGTTTGCTTCTAAAGTAGTAGTTTAATAGGGCAAGATTTATGCCAGCTTCCTCGGCAATATCTCTTGTGCGGGTAGCACTAAAACCCTTTTGTGTGAAAATCTTGCGGGCAGCTTCAATTATTTTCTCTTCAGTTGTTGGTTCTTTGTCTATCTCTTTTTCCATTTCTATATTTATAATTGTTGTGATGCAAATGTACAATTATCTTTTTGATTTAAACAACTGATTAAATCAAATTGTTTAGAACTGTAGAGTTAAAAGGTTGTAATGGTGCGGTGGTGTAATTATAAGTAATGAAACCTCCATGATTTTTCAAACACCCATGAGCATGAAAATGTATTGATTTT
>CAYTJC010000032.1:0-11171 GCA_964437875.1 uncultured Dysgonomonadaceae bacterium | reverse complement strand
TCGGGTCACGTTGAGTTTGCCTCCTACCTTAACATTATGTTTATCCCCGGCAGCCAAGAACTCATGGTGTTTGCCGCAGCATTTGTGGGTGCCACAGTGGGGTTCTTATGGTACAATGCCTATCCCGCACAAGTATTTATGGGCGATACAGGTAGTCTTACGCTAGGAGGAATCATTGGTGTGTTTGCGGTGCTTATTCACAAAGAATTGTTACTGCCCATTTTGTGCGGAGTGTTCTTCATCGAGAGCTTGTCGGTGATTATTCAAGTGTTTTATTTTAAATATACAAAGAAGAAGTTGGGCTACGGTAAACGAGTTTTTAAAATGACTCCCCTTCACCACCATTTCCAGAAACCTGGCAACGGGTCTATTGATGCCATTATACAAAAACCTATTATTCCTATCCCAGAATCAAAAATTACAGTTCGCTTTTGGCTTATTGGCATTATTTTAGCAGTATTGACGTTGGCAACTTTAAAAATGAGATAAATGGAACCTGATAAACAACATATACAAAAGAAACTAACCGTGTTGGGTGGAGGCCTAAGCGGAGTGGGTGCTGCAATTCTTGCCAAAGTAAAAGGGATGGATGTCTTTTTGTCTGACAAGGGGAATCTTTCCGATGATTTTCGAAGAGAGTTGATAGAGCAGAACATCTCTTTTGAAGAGGGTCAACATACTTTTGAGAAAATATTGCAAGCCGACGAAGTGGTGAAGAGTCCTGGAATACCCTATACGGTGCCTTTGGTGGTGGAGTTGATGAAAAAAAGGATTCCGGTGATATCCGAAATTGAGTTTGCAGCTAGATACACCAAAGCAAAAACCATTTGTGTGACAGGAAGTAACGGAAAAACTACTACATGCAAGCTCATTGCCCATATTCTTACATCGGCCGGATTCAATGTTGGGCTTGCTGGCAATGTGGGCACTAGTTTTGCGAAACAAGTGGCTGAAGAACAACACGACTACTATGTGTTGGAGTTGAGCAGTTTCCAATTGGAAGCAATGACAAAGTTTCATGCCGATTATGCGGTGATTCTTAACATCACCCCCGATCATCTAGACCGCTATGCCTATCAAATGCAAAGCTATGTAGATGCAAAAATGAGAATACTCAACAATCAGACGGCCGAAAATGCATTCATCTATTGGGCAAACGACCCATTGATCGTGCGCGAAATAGAAAAATTGAAACCTGATGCTCTTCTCATTCCTTTTGCACAAGCAAAAGCCAAAGGAATATGTGCCTACCAGGAAGAAGCACACATATATATACATGCTAACAATAGTACATTTAGAATGAAAAGAGATCAATTGGCCCTACAGGGCACTCACAACTTATACAACTCGATGGCAGCAGGACTGGTGTCGAAGCTTTTAGACATTAATGACGATACATTACGCCAATCGCTTACAGATTTTCAGGGCGTGCCACACAGATTAGAAAAAGTAGCTACTGTGCGAGGCGTTCTTTATGTGAACGACTCTAAGGCCACCAATGTAAATTCATGCTGGTATGCCTTGCAAAGCATGAAGACTAAGGTGGTGCTTATTTTGGGTGGCACCGATAAAGGAAACGACTACTCGGAGATTGAGCAATTGGTGAAAGAGAAGGTGCGTGCACTCATTTTTTTAGGAAAAGACAATAGTGCTTTGCATAAATTCTTCGATGGTAATGTTCCTCTGATATTTGATACAGACAGCATGCAGAAGACAGTAAGTTTAGCTTACGAAGTAGCCGAAAAGGGCGATGTTGTTTTGCTGTCGCCTAGTTGTGCGAGCTTCGATTTGTTTGAAAATTATGAGGATAGGGGGGATCAGTTTAAGAAATATGTGAGAGATTTGTAGTAGCAGGGCACATGCCCTGTCTCTACAGGTCATAAAACAAAAACACATTACAAATACGCGATCGAATATCCCCAAGCAGAAAGTTAATAAACAAAAATGACAACGATATGGAAGAAAAATCATCAAAATTAGAACCCCAATATACAGACCCGACTTCAACTGGTGGATTCTTTTCCAAAATATTCAAAGGAGACAAGATCATCTGGTCAGTTTTTATAGCACTATGCATTGTGTCGCTCATCGAAGTGTTTAGCGCTACCAGCACCATTGTATATCGCCAACAAAATCACTGGGGACCCATCTTGCGTCACGCCACATTTTTGTTAGGTGGAGTGGGCGTGATACTGTTTATGCACAATGTGCCTTACAAATACTTCTCATCGCTCATTTTTGTGCTGTTTGGATCAGTTATATTGCTGCTTTTGACACCCTATTTGGGCACAACCATCAATGGGGCCGAGCGCTGGATCAAGATTATGGGCATAAGCATACAACCTTCAGAAGTTGCAAAGATATCGCTCATGGGAACCATTGCTTTCTTGTTGAGCAAGCAAAACAGTCAGAACGAGAAGTTGCTTTTTAAATGGATGATTGGTCTCATGATTGGTGTAAGCCTCATCATTGCCATGGACAATCTTTCTACTGCTCTGCTGCTGTTCATTGTCTGCTTCATTTTGATGTATATTGGCAATGTGAAGTTGATGTATCTAGCAAAAGTGGGTTTGATTGGAACAGCAGTGGTGGCTCTCTTCATCTTTTTCTTGTTGGTTATTCCCACAAGTTGGACGGAGTCGAGGGTGCTCAGTCGTACATCCACATGGAAGGCGCGTATCGAACGGTTTGGCAACAAGGTGGAGAAAGAGGATGCATCTTATTATCAGATTACAGACGATAATTACCAAGTGGCCCACTCAAAAATAGCTATTGCCAATGGCGGAATTTTGGGTAAGTTTCCTGGCAATAGCAAAGAGCGCGACTTTTTGCCACAGGCATATTCCGATTTCATCTACAGCATTATCTTGGAAGAGATGGGATTGCTTGGCGGCACATTTGTATTGATACTCTACATTATTATACTGATGCGCTCCGGCAAAATAGCGCGCAAAACCGACAAGCTGTTTCCCAAATACCTCATTTTGGGCTCGGCACTGATGCTTTCCATACAAGCTTTTGTGAATATGGCAGTGGCAGTGAATCTTATTCCTGTCACGGGACAACCCTTGCCACTGATTAGTCGGGGTGGGACGTCCACCCTCATCACCTGTGCCTATTTTGGCATCATCTTGAGTGCCGATAGGTTTGGGATGAGCAAAAAAGTGGAGAAGCCATTGGTAGAGGTGGAGGTGATGAATATAGATGCTTTTCAGGGAGTGAACGGCGAGGGGGAAGTAGAGGCAAATCCATTCTCACAACCTGTCCTTCACGAAGAATATGCCCCTGAAGTGGAGTTTGACGTGGTGAAAGCATAACCCAATTGCCCACTCATTCTAAACCTCTATCTTTTATTCCAGAATAACCTCGGCACAGTTATTGCATATACTATGCCGAGGCATAGCTACAGGGCAAAAATAAATACAAACAATAAAAGATATGACAACAAAGGTATGTGTTCACCCAGATTTTAAGCACTTGAAGAGTTTCATGGAGTCGCTCCCTGCAACATTTGCCGACAATGGAAAGACCTTGAAAGATGACAGGAATGAAATTAAGGTTATTGAAACGGGCGAGCATAAATTATGCATCAAATCATTTAACAAAGTCACCGCTTTCAATCGCTACATGTACTCTTGGTTCCGTGCCACCAAAGCCAAACGTTCGTATCAAGTGGCCTGCCGTCTAGAGCTTTCGGGCATTCACACCCCGCAGCCTGTGGGTTATGTAGAGGTATATGGTGTGGGCCATGTTTTGAAACATGCCTATTATGTATCATTGTTTTATGAACACCTGTATGACATGCACGACGTGCTTGGTCGCAAAATAGATTGTCAGGAGCGAGTTCTCAGTAGTTTTGCCCAGCATATGGCCTCTGTAGTGCATCCCGCAGGTGCTTGGCACAACGATTTGAGCCCCGGCAATGTTCTCATCAATCCTGTGGGAGATGGGTGGAGTTTCTCTTTTATCGACCTGAACAGAATGACCTTTAAACGACGCATTTATCCTATACAGGGCCTTGAAAATCTAAATAAAATAACCAGACAACCCGTCGCCTTGGCTCTGTTGGCAGAGCAATATGCTACTGAGTGCGATAAGAATCCACGGCTCTATTCCTTGATGTTGCAACGCAACACTTTTCACTTCTATGTGCGCCGATTTTTCACAAAAAAAATATTGGGACTGTTCAAGTCCCGCAAAAAGAGCATTCCTGTGAATGATAATTAAAAACTATTTTGCAAGACCAAAAATAGATATTTGCTATCTTTACACATGAAATTGCTACCGACAACTAAACATACAACCCAAAACATAGCACTATGACCCAAAAAACTGTATCAGATTCTCCCAATCAGCCCCGCTTCATCATAAGTGGTGGTGGCACTGGCGGACACATCTTTCCCGCACTCTCTATTGCCAATGCAATAAAAGAGCGGTGGCCACATGCCTCAATATTGTTTGTGGGGGCCGAAAACAGAATGGAAATGGAGCGTGTGCCTGCTGCGGGTTACGAGATTGTGGGTCTGCCAGTGGCAGGATTCAACAGAGAAAACAAGTTGAAAAACGTGGGCGTTGCCCTCAAGTTGCTAAAAAGCTTGCGTCGTGCCAAAGAGATAGTAAAAACCTTTAAGCCCAATGTAGTCATTGGCGTGGGAGGATATGCCAGCGCACCCGTGTTGCGTGCCGCCATTGGTCAGAAAATCCCCACATTGCTACAAGAACAAAACTCTTATGCCGGCATGACCAACAAATGGTTGGGGCGCCGAGCCACTACAATATGCGTTGCATACGAGGGTATGGAAAAATTCTTTCCACAAGATCGTATTGTACTCACAGGCAATCCCTGCCGCCAAGATTTGCAAATTACCCCCCAAAGCATAGTTGATGGATATAAGTTTTTTGAACTCGATACAAGTAAAAAAACCATCTTGATGGTTGGTGGGAGCTTAGGAGCCCGCACACTCAACAATAGTATTGTGCGTGCATTCCCTGAAATCAAAGACCAAGATGTACAAATCATCTGGCAGTGTGGCAAATATTATTATAAGGAGATGATGGAACTATCGCAAGCAGGTAAAATTCCGTCTAATGTGAAACTTTACGACTTTGTGTCGCGCATGGATTTGGCATACTCCGTGGCCGACCTTTGCGGCTGCCGACTTGGTGGTGTCGCGTGCCGGAGCCGGTTCTATTTCGGAGTTCTGCCTGCTGGGCAAGCCTGTCATATTGGTTCCATCGCCCAATGTGGCCGAAGACCATCAAACCCAAAACGCCATGGCCTTGGTGCAGAAAAGTGCGGCTGTTCTTGTGGCAGATGATACTGCCGAGGAACAGCTTTTCTCTATAGCACTCAGTTTAGTTCAAAATCCCACAAAGTTGATAGAGCTGAGTGCAAATATTATTCTTCACGCACAGCACAACTCGGCCAACCGAATTGTGGACGAGATAGAAAAATTGGTAAATATTAAAAACACACAGTTATGACAACATCTCACACACAAAATTTGCAACCCAACGAAGCGTTACCTATTATTGACAACTTCAAAAATATCTATTTTATAGGTGTAGGTGGCATTGGCATGAGTAATTTGGCTCGCTACTTTTTGGCACAAGGAAAAACTGTAGGCGGATACGATCGTGTATCCACCACTCTAACCAGAAAACTAGAAGAAGAGGGCGCAATCATTCACTACCAAGACAATGTAGAGACCATCCCCCCCACATTTTTGAATACCCATACCACTCTTGTGGTTTACACCCCTGCTGTGCCAGCAACTCATACCGAGTTTGTCTATTTTCAGCAAAAGGGCTTCACCATTATGAAGCGTGCGCAGGTGTTGGGCGAGATTACCAAGCTAAGTAACTCTATCTGCTGTGCAGGCACGCATGGCAAAACTACAGTGAGCAGTATGGTTGCCTATATTCTACGTCAATCGGAGGTAGATTGCAGTGCATTTCTTGGAGGAATCCTCAAAAACTACAAAAGCAACCTTATACTCTCAAAAGAGAGCGAGATAACGGTTATTGAAGCCGACGAGTACGACCGATCTTTCCACTGGTTGCATCCATGGATAGCCATTATCACCTCGGCCAACCCTGATCATTTAGATATTTACAAGAATGCTACCAATTATCGAGAGAGTTTCGAGAAATTTACAGGCCTTATCCGCGAAGATGGATACTTAATTATGCGTGAGGATATACCTGTTACCCCCAGGTGTCATCCATCTGTAAAGCAATATAGCTATTCTCTCAATTCAGGGGACTTCCATGCCGATAATATACGTGTAGGTAGTGGCACTTTGTTGTTTGATTTTATTTACCCCGATGGTCGAATAAAAGATATAGAACTAGGCGTGCCAATTTTGATAAACGTAGAGAATGCCGTAGCAGCTGCCGCATCCGCTTGGATAAGTGGAGCTAAATCGCATGAGATAAAAGAGGCTTTGTTAGGATATATGGGAGCAAAGCGAAGGTTCGATATTCGTTGCAAGACAGACAATGCGGTGCTCATCGATGATTATGCACACCATCCCGATGAGGTGGAAGCATCTATTTCCTCTATAAAGAAACTATATGAAAAGCGAAAAGTTACAGGAATCTTTCAACCCCATCTTTATAGCCGCACCCGTGACTTTGCAGATGAGTTTGCTGTCAGTCTTTCTAAGCTAGATGAGTTGATCTTACTCGACATTTATCCTGCACGCGAAGAACCTATTGAGGGGGTAACATCGCAACTTATCTTTGACAAGGTAACTATCAAAAAGAAAATCATGTGTTCCAAAGATGAGGTCATAGATTTACTCAAAAACAGTCATCACGAAGTAGTGGTTACACTTGGTGCAGGAGATATTGATACTTTACTGCCCGAAATAGAGAAACTCTGTAGAGATAAAAAGGGCTATTGATGTTTTGAAGCTATATTCTTGAGTTGCAATTTCTCACTTTGAAATAGAACGAGTATATTTGTATCAATTTATACAATATGAGATGAAGAGATTTCTGTTAGTGTTTGCTATTCTTGTTTTATTGGGATATTTAGTGTTCGCCGTTTTATATCTCAAAGATAACACGCAGGATAAAGTGTGCGAAAACTTCAGGGTTCTGGTTAAGGATAGCATCGACAAGCAATTTATTCAAACAAAAGATATTGAGTCTCTTCTTCGCAAAGCAAAGTTACATCCAATTGACAAACCTTTTTCTGCCATCAACACTATGGACATGGAAGAAGCCATACTCACCAATAAGCTAGTGAAATCTGTTGAGGTTTACACCACACAAGATGGCAGCATCATAGCAAGCATCAGGCAGCGCAACCCTGTGTTGAGAGTCATCTCACACCGCGATGGAAGTTACTATATCGATTCGGAACGAGAAACAATGCCTACTTCGCAAAACTACACTGTTTACTTGCCTTTGGCAACAGGATATATTACCGAAGAGTTTGCACAAAATGAATTGTTCGATTTTGTGAAGTTTATTACTCATACCTCCAATTGGGATACATGGATAGATCAAATAGTTGTAAATCAAAACCAGAAAGTGCATATTGTGCCTCGTGCAGGCGACTTCAAAGTAACATTGGGTTCGCTAGAAGATTATGAGGGAAAACTAGACAAACTGAAGCTTTTTATAGACAAAGGACTGAGTGTGGTTGGTTGGAACCGATATTCAGACGTAAATCTTGAATATAAAGACCAAGTTGTATGCACATTGAAATAAAAACCCACAACCAAACTATAATGCGGGAGAAGTGCCCTCTTTCACTCTTTCTTTGAAAGACAAGTAAACAGAAACAGGTATTAATTGTTTCATCAAGTAAGAACAGCTCAAACACAATATATATACAATGATACAATCAGGATTTATCGCCGTTATCGATTTAGGAACTTCAAAAATTACAGGTGTTGTTGCACGCAAAAACGAAGACAATGTCATATCCGTTTTGGCATGTGAAACTATTCCTTCCAACCATTGCATCAGGCGTGGATTGGTTTACAACATAGAAGATACAGGTGCTAATGTCCGAAAGGTTATCAATAAACTTGAAAACAGGCTAAGTGTCAAAATAGCCAAAGTTTATGTGTCAGTAGCAGGACAATCACTTCATGCTATAACACATAGTTTAAGCAAGCAGCTATCTTCTTCGGGCGTTGTAACCGAAAAGGTGACTGATCAGATGTATAAAGAAGCAGAGAAGTTTATGCCAGAGATGAGTAAGCTATATAAGATAGCTGATGTAGAATACATCATTAATGGAAAAGCAGAGCAACAGCCTGTAGGAGTTACTGCAACACAGATAGAGGCTAACTACCAAATGATTGTTGGCCGACCCAATATCATAACTAACATTAAAAAAAGTATTATAGATAAGGCAAATTTAGAAATTGCCGATTATGTGGTGGGTCCATTGGCCTCGGCTCAGATATCATTGAATGATAATGAGAAAGAGTTGGGCTGTGCATTCATAGATTTTGGAGCTGGCACATCTTCGCTTTCCATATATAAGGGAGGTAAGCTGCGCTATATGGTTGAAATACCCTTTGGTGGTTCCACAATTACGCGTGATATTTGCAATCTAAACTTTATTGAGGAAGATGCAGAAAACTATAAGGTAAAATTTGGCAAAACGCATGAAGCTCAGGAGTCAGGTTTCTTTAATGCTTTTGCTCCCAAGCCCGATATAGATTTATCGGAGTTCAATCATGTCATTGAGATGCGTATTCGCGAGATTGTGGATAATATTGAGCATCAAATTAAACTCTCTGGCTACCAAGGCAAACTTGGCGGAGGAATGGTGATAACAGGTGGGGCATCTCAATTGAAAAACTTACACTTATATTTGGAGAAGAAATTGTTAATACCCGTACGAAAGGCTTCCGCAAAGAAGACTTTTATAAATAACTTCCCAGAATTGGCCAACGATCCATCGTTGACGCAAGCATTAGGAATGTTGTTATATGCTTGGGATGATTGCGAAGCGAAAGTTGAAGAAATTGTTGTAGAGAAAGTAGTAGAGAAAAAACCTGAAGGAAAGCCTGCGAAACCTCCCAAAAAGCCAAGAAATAAAAGTCGTGGATTTTTTGATAGGGTAGAAGATATGCTTGGTAATATGTTTGACGATGCAGATGATGATAATTGATTTTGACTTATGCACTATGCATAGTTTAACTTTAAGAGAATGACAATGGACAACGATATTTTAGAATTTGAATTACAAAATCATACACAAGCAATTATAAAAGTGATTGGAGTAGGTGGGGGTGGTAGCAATGCTGTCAACCACATGTTTCATGAAGGAATACACGATGTTTCTTTTGCTTTGTGCAACACAGACAATCAAGCCTTGTCAAAGTCACCTGTTCCTATAAAAGTTCAACTAGGAGAACTAACCACAGGAGGGTTGGGTGCTGGCAATAAACCAGAAGTGGCACGAGTGGCAGCAGAAGAGAGTCTCAATCTGATACAAGACTTACTTGGTGATGGCACACGCATGGTTTTTATTACTGCAGGCATGGGGGGTGGCACCGGTACTGGAGCTGCACCCGTTATTGCACGTGTAGCCAAAGATTTGGGCATACTCACCATTGGCATTGTAACCATACCATTTGTATTTGAAGGACCCCGCAAGATTGTGCAAGCACTAAAAGGGGTAGAAGAAATTGCTGCTAATGTAGATGCTTTATTGGTTATAAACAATGAGAGACTGCGCGATATATATTCCGATTTGACAATAATGAATGCTTTTGCAAAAGCCGACGATACATTGGCTACTGCTGCTAAAAGTATTGCAGAAATTATCACTATTCACGGACATGTGAATCTTGACTTTGCCGATGTAAACACTACGTTGAAAGAAGGTGGAGTAGCTATCATGAGTCGTGGTATCGGCAGTGGCGATGATAGAATAAATGATGCCATTAAAGATGCATTGCACTCGCCCTTGCTCAACAATAACGATGTGTTTAGTGCCAAGAAAATATTGGTAAACATCTCTTACAGCGAAGATAATCCTTTGATGATGGAAGAGATGAACGCTTTTCACGAGTTTATGTCGAAGTTTGGAACTGAGATAGAAGTTATATGGGGTGCAGCTGTTGAAGAGGAGTTGGGCGATGAGGTTAAAATAACATTGTTAGCCACTGGTTTCAATATTAGCAGCGTGCCAGGTATAAATGAGAAACGTTTGGAAGAATCTAAAGCCGAAGAGCTGGAGCGTAAGATAAAAGAAGATGCACTGAAAGAGCAAAGGGAATTGGAGAAGCAACTAATGCGAAAATATTATGGCGAAGATGGTTTGCGTGACATTGCCAAAGGTAGCAACCAACCAGAAACGTTTGTTTTGACTTTGGAAGAACTAAATGACGATAGAGTTATTGAAGCATTAGAGAAGAATCCTGTTTTTAAACGTATGCGTGATTTCGATCCACGCGACTACCGCAGTGAATCGTCTGCACCTTCGTCTTCTCTTTTCGATAATTGATATTAATATACTAGAAAAGAATTATATACAATGAATTTATTCAAAACAATTGATCAGGAAATAAAAGCGGCCATGTTGGCCAAAGATAAAGTTAGGTTGGAAACGCTGCGTAGTGCAAAAACTGCTTTCATGGAAGTAACAACTGCTAAAGATGCTACACATGAATTGTCGGAAGAGCAATCGATAGCTATTTTGCAACGCATGGTGAAACAACGCAAAGACAGTGCTACTATATTTGAAGAGCAAAATAGAGCAGAGCTGGCTCAAAAAGAACTAGAAGAGGTTGATGTATTGCAATCTTATCTCCCTAAACCATATACACAAGAAGAGTTAGAGAAAGCTATTGGCGAGATTATTGTGAAAACAAACTCTTCGTCACTCAAAGATATGGGCAAAGTAATGGGCGCAGCCACAAAAGAGCTAGGTGGTAAAGCAGAAGGCCGTATGATTGCAGACACTGTGAAGAAACTACTCTCATAAGTAAACATTACAATGTAACAACAAATTTGTTCTGCATTCACAATAAATCGCTTCTCACATTGTGTGAGGAGCGATTTATTGTTTTATAGGATACTGCATAACTCATCTATGATTTATTTATGAAATATACTTGAGGGAATTTGTTACATTTAAGTTGCCGTTGAAATATTTTGAATTGATTGGTGAAATCGTTACCTTGGAAGATGCA
>CAYTJC010000031.1:1844-11288 GCA_964437875.1 uncultured Dysgonomonadaceae bacterium | reverse complement strand
AATGATGTTTTACAACATAAAAAAAGGTGCCCAAAACTTATTGGACACCCTCTTTCTGTAGTAATCAGTTTGGGTGTAAATATCTACACCTCGTAATATAGAAGATCTTTCAAATCATTGTATTTCAATTTCTTGGCCAGTTCATACGTGTTTTCGTAACAGGCCATTCTGTAATAATTCATTCGATTGAAAGAAGCCAATAATCCCTCATCTTTTATCTCTTGCGGAATTTGCTGTGTAGATATTTCTTTTATATTTTCTATCATCTCTTGAGCCACAGAATCTGTGGTATTGCCAGGGTTGATACTTCTTCCGCGCATTGCCTCTAATAAAAGTTCTGATTGTTTTGCAGTTTCTGTTGCAATTTCTACAGCTATCTGCATCAAATCAGGGTCTTTTATTTCGGCTTTTACTGTTTCAAAAATATCTGCACACTCTTTCTCAAGAGCATATAGATTCTTGAATTCGCTGTTAAATAAATCGTCTAATGTTTTGATGGTTGTCATGAAATATATTGTTTTTATTGTATTGTGTACTATATTACCAACAACCATGTAGTGAGATTGTTTAATGATTATGAGATTACAACCAATCTCTCATCTACAGGGAGATGCGTTTTTTCAACTGGCTCACCTGCTGGTTCACCAAATGGCATTTGGGCTATTAGCAACCAATCTTTGTTGATGTTCCATTCGTCTTTAATGGCATCATCAATCAAAGGATTGTAATGTTGAATTGATGCTCCCAAACCAACGCTCTCCAGCCCCATCCACGTAAGTATCTGAACAATAGCCGACGAGTGTTCGCTCCATAAGCCAAATTTACCAGGCAGACTCGGAAATTTAGCTTGCAATTCATTTACAGCAGTGCGGTCTTCATAGAACAAGATAGTGCCATATCCTGCAGCAAAAGCTGTGTCAACTTTTTGTTCTGTTTTCTTGAATGCCTCCTCGGATTTGCTTACTTTCTTCAACTCGTTTTTTGTTATTTCCCACACTTTTGTGTGATTCTCCCCAAGCAAAAGTACCATTCGGGCTGTCTGAGAGTTGAAAGCTGATGGGGCATAAAGCAATACATGCTGAATGATTGATTGTATTTCTTGGTCAGAAACTGGCGAGGTGTTTTGTAGTTGATAGTACGAACGTCTGTCTTTGATTGCGTCTTTTAAGTTCTTTTTCATTGTTGTTATTATTTTGCTTCTTGTTGATATTATTTGCATTATAACTAAACGCTCAATTGTGTTAAAAGTTCAACTCCATTTATTAATGATTTTACTAAAGTGGATATTGCAATACACCCAAATAGATGAGCTGGCTTTTTTGGAGTAGTGACCACTTACACTGTGGGGTCTAAAAATTTATAATTAGAAACAAAAACCTTTCAAATTTCATTATAGAGCAGTACCTTTGAACTCTTATCATAAAAAGTAAAATGGAAAAACAAAAACGACAAAAACACACAAGGGTAGTAGAGAAAACAGTTATGGTAGCCGATATCGGAAAGATGCCACCACAAGCTCGCGAGCTTGAAGAAGCTGTTTTGGGAGCATTGATGCTCGAAAAGGATGCTTTTTCTATAGTAAGCGATATCCTGAATGCTGAAAGTTTTTACGAAGATAATCATCAGGCGATTTTTGGTGCAATTTACAATTTGGCAATGCAGCAAAAACCGGTTGATGTGCTTACTGTTGTAGAAGAACTGAAGCGCAGAGGAGAGCTTGAACAAGTGGGAGGTGCAGTGTATGTGGCAGAGCTAACAGACAAAGTAGCTTCAGCAGCTCACGTGGAATATCATTCGCGCATTATATCTCAAAAGTATCTTGCCCGACAGCTTATCACCTTCTCATCAGATGTTGTGAATCAGGCTTTCGATGAAATGGTGGACATCGACGATCTCATGCAAGAAACAGAGAGCAAGCTCTTTGAGATATCGCAACGCAACGTAAAAAAAGATGTTATACAGATAAATCCTGTGATTAAGGAGGCATTGGCTAACCTGGAAGTTGCCGCTAACCGTGAAGATGGATTGAGTGGATTGGCATCGGGTTTTAAAAAGCTGGATGAATTTACATCGGGATGGCAAAAATCTGACTTGGTCATTATTGCTGCTCGTCCTGCCATGGGTAAAACCGCATTGGTATTGTCAATGGCAAAGAATATGGCGGTAAACTATAAGTTTCCCATTGGTGTGTTCTCATTGGAGATGTCGAATGTGCAATTGGTGAATAGATTGATTGTAAACGTTTGTCAGATTGAGGGCGAGAAGATAAAGAGTGGACGACTGGATGATCATGAGTGGGAACGTTTGGACAGTAAAATAAAAGAGCTGTATGATGCACCTATCTATGTGGATGATACACCAAGTCTTTCCATCTTTGAGTTGCGAACAAAAGCACGTCGTTTGGTGCGTGAACACGGAGTGCAGATATTAGTTATTGACTATCTGCAGTTGATGAACGCCAGTGGTATGAACTATGGTAGTCGTGAGCAAGAGGTGAGTATGATATCTCGCTCGCTAAAAGGCTTGGCCAAAGAGTTGAACATACCCATTATTGCCTTGTCGCAGTTGAATCGTGGTGTGGAGTCAAGACAAGGGGAAGGTAAAAGACCCCAATTGTCAGACTTACGTGAGTCTGGAGCAATTGAGCAGGATGCTGATATTGTATGTTTTATACATCGCCCTGAGTATTACAAAATTACTGAAGATGAGCATGGGTCAACTGCTGGTTTGGCCGAGATTGTGATTTCGAAACATAGAAATGGTCCTACAGGAATTGTACGCATGAGATTTGAGAATGAGTTTGCCTTATTTAAAGACGAAGAGCCACAGTATGCAGAGTTTTCATCGAGCATGAATAGACGCAGTGCCCCTCCTCACGAAAGTTATCCTGCAGAAGCAGAGGGTAATTTCCCCCGGAACAACTCTAATCCTTTTTAAAAAAAACAGATTATGATAAATAAGGTTGGGTATATAGTGGTTGGTGCAGCTATGTTGTTGCTAATAAGTTGTAGTTCGGTAGAGAAGGATGCAAAAAAAGCAGCCTCGCTTGTAAATAAAAGTATTGAACAGTCGCTCGCTCTTAAATTTGAAGATGCAGAAAAAACGTATCTAAAAGCTCAAAAGATTATAAACAAATATGCTGATGAGGATAAAACTGTTGAGTTTTATAAGCATTATGCCAATTATAGAGACAAAGAAAAAAAACAAAATTCAAAATAAACTAATACAGTGCATCAACAAGCCAAATTATGTGTATTTTTGAGTTTTCTTGTCGTAAAATAGTAGTAAAACAACAATAAAGGATGAGTAAATTTATAGACTACATCAAAACAATAAATAGAAAACATGAATAAGTCATTTTTAATCGTACTCTTCACACTTTTCACATTATGGGCAACTGCACAAAGTTTGCCTTATCCAAAAGTGACAATTGATGGTCAAGAGTTTTATAGCTATGAGGTGCAATCTGGCGAAGGGCTTTTCTCTATATCTCAAACATTTGGAATACCCATTGATCAGATATTGAAATACAACCCAATGGCCAAAGATGGCTTGAAGAATGGGCAGAAGCTGAATATTCCAATTCGTGAGTCTGAAGCAAAGCCTGTAATGGATCAAAACTCTGTATTCTATCACAACATTGAGCGGGGCGAAACAGTTTACTCACTTGCTGCTACCTATAACACTACTCCAGAAGCTATCTATCAGCTTAATCCATCGGCACGAGATGGAATTTCTATAGGTGCAGTTCTGATTATTCCACAGCGAAAAGTAATTAGTGAAGTGAAAGAAGAGAACTATCGTTATCATACCATTTCTCCAAAAGAGACATTATATTCTGTGTCTCGCACTTATTCTTTATCACCTGAAGATATTATTGCAGCCAACCCAGGCTTATCTGTGGAAACATTTCAAATTGGTAAAAACATAAGAATACCCTTTTTTGAATCTAACGAAACCGTGTCTGGATATCCTGGCCCAGTAGTGATTGAGCAGACTAAGCACAAAGTGAAACGTGGAGAGACATTGTACAGTATTTCTCAAAAATATGGTGTGACATTGTCTGAACTTGAGAAAGAAAATCCGGGTATCACTACTACCGAGTTGAGCACCAACAGAGTTTTAAATATACCTCTGAAAAGATTTGATAAAGAACTTGCACGACAAGATGCAGTATATGAGTCACGTGCAAATCTACTATTGTCAAGAAGAAAAGATTTTGAAAAACTCAATGTAATGCAAGTGGCTTTGCTGATGCCTTTCTTAGAGA
Organism: uncultured Dysgonomonadaceae bacterium; assembly: GCA_964437875.1. GTDB lineage: Bacteria > Bacteroidota > Bacteroidia > Bacteroidales > Dysgonomonadaceae > UBA2632. The sequence goes on along the minus strand of CAYTJC010000031.1, from coordinate 7,018 downwards.
AAAATAGCGGACAACAAGTACGTATTCAAGAATATTACGAAGGCTTTTTGTTGGCAGTTGAGAAACTAAAAGCACAGGGTGCCAATCTTGAACTATATGTGTTTGATATAGGTACAGAGAAGAACACCAAAAAGTTAGAAAGTCTTTTAAGCACCATGGAGATGCAAAATTTAGATCTTGTAGTGGGTGGAGTTTCTGATGAGCAAATAAAAGTATTGTCTGATTTTTCTAAATCGAAGAATATCAAATACGTTATTCCTTTCTCATCCAAGAATACTGAGGTTCTCAACAACGGAAACATTTTTCAAGTAAATTCTCCACAGGTGAAACTATACACCAAAGCCTCTCAGGTGTTTGTGAACAAGTTTAATAAATCTAACATAATCTTTTTAGATACAAATGGTGAAGATGCAAAAGACAGCTTGTTGGCTATTATGAAAAAAGACTTGAATAGACAATCGATACCGTATCAATCAATTCCAATTTCTGAGTCGATGGACGAGGAGTTGTTACTTCTATTAGACGAGTCTAAAGATAACATTTTGATTCCTGCATCGGGCGATATAGGTGTATTGGGCGAAGTATTGGGAGTGCTAAATGGTCTTAAGGAGGCAAATCCCGGAATAAATATTGATTTGTTTGGTTATCCAGAGTGGCAAACTTACGAACAAAACTATCTTAGAGACTATCACAATCATGGCACTTATTTATACTCATCGTTTTATGTAGATAATGCTGATACAGAAACAAAAAACTTCAAGCAAAACTTCAAAAAGTGGTATAAAAAAGATTTACAACAGACCTATCCGCAGTATGCAATGTTGGGGTATGACACAGGACTCTACTTCTTGACCGCTCTCCACAAACATGGGCGAAACTTCGAAACTAAACTTAACTCCGTTTATATAAACACAGTTCAGTTTGCATTCGATTTTGAAAGGGCAAATAATTGGGGTGGTTTTATCAACACCGGCTTGTATCTGGTTAACTATGATACAAACTCACGTATTATCAAAACAAATTATAGCCGATGAAATGTCAATTGAAAGGGATAGTAATAGTTTTGCTGTTGTTTGTAACAACTATATTTGTGCAAGCGCAGAAAAATAATTTATTTAAATCCAAGTTTATGATTGGGGTGACGGGTGGCCCCGTGTTCACCACCGTAGATTTTGTTCAGAAAGTTCCACAAAATACAACCAATGGTTTTTCTGCAGGAGTTTCAGCTAAATATATTTCTGAAAAGCATCTTGGTATTCTTGCTGAGTTGAACTATACACAACGCGGATGGACGGAGAATTTTGCTGATACCAACACTCCAGAGCATGCTTATTCGAGGACTCTTAGCTATGTTGAACTGCCTCTGATGACACACATATACTTTGGCAATAAGGTGAAGTTTATTTTGAACATTGGGCCGCAAGTAAGTTACATGATTGGAGATAAAGCAACAATGAATGAGGCACTGTCTGACTACATAGATTGGGTGTTAGAAGAGGACCCTAATTATCCCATAGGTATCCAATATAAATCTTTAAATAGTAAGTTCGACTATGGATTAATTGGAGGGTTGGGTGTTGAGTTTGACACTTCCGTTGGCAGCTTCAATTTGGAGGGGCGCTACTATTTTGGTTTAGGCGATTCATTCGACAGTAGCCGAAGTAGTTCCAGCAACTTCTCACGTTCTGCACACCGTTATTTTGCAGGGAAACTTACTTATTACTTTATGAGTCTTTAGGTGCTATATATAAAGACCCTAAACTTTGCAGCATAATATCACGGTTATAAGTGTGCTAAATATTTATTAAGATGTTTCCACTGAACTTTTCTTATATATTTAAGCGTTCGACTATTTGATATAAATTCTAAAAGGCGTCTAACTTAGGCGTCTTTTTTGTTTATTATGTAGGGATACAGTTAAATGGCACAATTGTATAATAAGTTGCACATTATGTAGAAATAGTCACAGAGCTTATTATACAACATATATCTCACACTTTACTCTTTCCTTTTAACTGTTTTTTTAATCTCACAGTTAGCTTCTTTCAATAAAAATGATACCTTTGTGAACAATTACGCATGAATGTATGTTCATGTATCTATGAGGTCGATTAAATTATGAAAGAGAATAGAGAAAAGTTAGAAAAAGCAGCCTATATTTTGAAGGCTTTATCACACGAAACGCGTTTGTGTGTTCTGATGCATTTGGCTAAAACTGAGGAGAAATCGGTGTCTGAATTAATGGAGGAGGTAGGATGTGAACAATCACTTTTATCGCATCATCTCACCGATTTAAGAGCAAAGGGAATATTAAAATCACGAAGAGAGGGACAAAGAAACCTATATTCAATTAATAACGAAAAGATAATACCACTTGTAGAGTTTATTGTAAATTATTGTAAGTAGAAGTTTATGAAGAAATTATTAATAAAACATTGGCTTAAAATTGTAGGAGTGTTAGTTGGAGCCTTGGGCGGATACATCTATTATGTGAAAGTGGGTTGTTTGTCTGGCACTTGTCCAATTACTTCAGATCCTACCAATAGCATGTTGTATGGAGCACTTATGGGATTCCTCCTATTTGGTTTATTCACAAAGAGCTCAAAAGAAGAGATAATGGAAGAGAAATCAGATAAAAAATAAGACTTACAATATGAAATATAAAATGATAATAATAGGTGTGTTGTCTGCAATTATTTTGGCAGCATGCACTAACACAAATAAAAGTAATCAAGAAGCAAATTCAAATCAAACAGAAACTAAAATGGGACAAACTATTAATTTAACAAAAGCAGAATTCTTAACGAAAGTAGCAAACTACGAAGAAAGCCCCGACAAATGGGAATATTTAGGTGACAAACCATGTTTAATAGATTTTTATGCAGATTGGTGTGGACCTTGTAAAATGGTAGCTCCAATACTTGAAGAATTAGCAGAAGAGTACAAAGACGATATTTATATCTATAAAGTGGATACAGAAGCAGAGCAAGAATTAGCTGCAGCTTTTGGTATTCGTAGCATTCCTTCAATTCTATTTTGCCCAATGGGTGAGCAACCTCAAATGGCACAAGGTGCACTTCCTAAAGATGGTTTCCAGCAAGCTATTAATGAGGTGTTGTTAAAGAAGAAATAAACATACTTTGAAACAACTATTTACGATATTGTAAAAGTTAGATTTCAAACACATTAAGCTGAACGCTGATACATATATTGCCAAGTCATTGAATAGATACTATAGGCAATCAATACTAAAAAGTAAAGAATACGCTTCATTATGGAGCGTATTCTTTTTTATTGTGTCTGAACATTGCATACAATTCAATTGATTTTGTATTTTTGTTAGTCTAAATAAAGTGAATTTCAATAAAATACAAGGTAAATGAGAAAATTGCTTACTATACTTGCTCTTCAACTGTGTTCACTATTTGTTCTGTTTTCAGAAAACCCTAAAAGTACTCTCAACGTGAAAGAATATACACTAAGTAATGGATTGACAGTGTGGTTAAATGAAGATCATACTCAGCCAAAAGTAATAGGAAGTATTATTGTGAAAGCAGGGGCAAAAGATTCTCCCAACACAGGTCTTGCTCATTACTTTGAGCATATAATGTTTAAAGGAACCGACAAGATAGGAACCACCAATTACGAGGAGGAGAAAGTGTGGCTCGATTCTATCTCAAACAGGTATGACGAGTTGGCACGTACTGCTGATGACGCAAAGCGTTTGGAGATTCAAAAAGAGATCAATGAGCTTTCTATAAAAGCTGCGGACTATGTTATCCCTAACGAATTTAATAGACTTATATCACAATATGGAGGAACAGGCCTGAATGCAGGTACTTCGTGGGATTACACCATGTATTTCAATACGTTTTCTCCGCAATATATGGCACAGTGGTGCGAGATAAATAGTGAGAGACTGATAAATCCAGTGTTCCGAATGTTTCAGAGTGAACTGGAAACTGTGTATGAAGAGAAGAATATGTATGCCGATATGCTCGGTAGCCAGGCAGCTGAGAAAATAATTGAGCAGTTCTTCAAACCTCACCCTTATCAATATCCTATAATTGGTAGCACTGAGAATCTGAAAAACCCCAAACTATCTGAGATGGAAGAGTTTTTCAATACCTATTATGTTGCTGGCAATATGGGATTGGTAATGAGCGGTCATTTCGATGCGGATGAGGTGTTGCCTATTCTGGAAAAGACTTTTGGGAAAATCGCAAAGGGAACTGTGGAGAAACAGGATGTAGAGATGCCTGCAGCTATCAATGGAAAAGTGAACTTAACTGCAAAGATTCCAATACCCTTGGTTAGGGCCAATGCCCTATTGTGGCGAGGTGTGCCATCCAATCATCCCGATGAGGTTGCGTTGAGCTTGGTGATGTCTCTTTTGAGCAATGGGAATAAAACGGGTTTGTTAGACAAACTAACCATAGATGGTAAGTTGATGATGAGTGCAGGTTTCTCTTTGAGCATGAATGATGCGGGAGCAATTGCACTGTTAGCAATTCCCAATATTCCTTTCCAAACTTATGGTTCGGCCCAGAAACTTGTTTTTGAAGCCATAGAGAAGGTGAAGAGTGGTGATGTATCAGACGAAATGTTTCAAAGCCTTAAGTTGGAACAACAGCGCAACTATTTGTTGGAGCTGGAAAGCTTGGACAAACGTAATCAGAAAATGATTGAGGTGTTTGCAAAAGGTCTCACGTGGGACGAATACTTAGAGCAAACCAAAAAGATAGAATCGATTACAAAGCAAGATGTGATAGCTATTGCTAATCAGTATCTCACTGGCGATTATTTCGATGTGAAGAAGAAAACAGGTAAGTACCCAAATGCCAAGATTGACAAACCACCCTTCAAATCTATTGAAACCACTAATAAGGACGAGGAGTCGGAATATAGCAAGTGGTTGAGAACAATAGAAAGCACAGAATTCACCCCTCGCTATCTCAACTTAGAGAAAGAAGCAGTAGCAGCCACCTTTGATAATAACAATCTCCTCACGTTGTATCATACCCCCAATGAGATGAACAATGTGTTTGAAATGGTGATGCAGTTCGAAATTGGCAACCATCAGTTACCATTGCTTTCTCCTTTGGTTTCTTATTTGAACTATGTGGGCACGGATAAATATACTGTAGATGAGTTCAACGAGAAGTTGCAGCAGT
>CAYTJC010000031.1:0-1744 GCA_964437875.1 uncultured Dysgonomonadaceae bacterium | reverse complement strand
TATGTGGGCACGGATAAATATACTGTAGATGAGTTCAACGAGAAGTTGCAGCAGTTGGGCAGCACGTTGGGTTTCAATGCCAACTCATCGCAGTTTACTATTACTGTGTCGGGTTTCGACGATGCATTTGAAGAGACATTCGAATTGGTAACTCACTTTATCACCAACTTAAATGCAGATAAATCAAAACTAAAGAAACTGCTAAAAGAGAAGAAAGTAGAAGACAAAGCTATTCGTAAATCGCCCGACGATTTGAGCAAGGCTATGGCCGAAAAGGTGAAGTTTGGCGACAACTCTAAATACCTCACCCAAATGTCACACAAAGAGTTGAAAAAGGTATCAACAGAACAGCTTATATTCGCTTTGCAAAAAGTGCTTTCCACAGAGAGCAATTTTCATTATTCGGGAACGCTTTCAGAAGAAAGGGTGTCTGAAATTGTGAATAGACACTTTCCTACAGAGAAGATAAGTGTAAAATCAATTAACCCTACTTTTAGAGATGGGTTAACTTATCCCAATGCTAAAGTGTTTTTCTTCAACGACTCTAAGGCAACGCAAAGCATCGTTCAAGCCTATATACCTGGTCCCATACAGAATGAAGTGGAGGACAAAAATCTCTCGGAGCTTTTCAATATCTACTTCGGATCGGGCATGAGTTCTCTGATGTTTCAAGAAATTCGTGAACTTCGCTCTTTGGCTTATCGTGCCAGCTCGTCCATTGAGAGTCCTCCAATAAAACTGACTGATAAAGCAATGCGTTTCAATATGTTTCTCTCAACCCAAGCAGACAAAACAACTGATGCTTTGCAAGCTCTTCAATCTCTTTTGGACGATATGCCCCTGAGCGACAAAAGACTGACAGCTGCCAAAGAGAGTTTGGTAAACCAGGCACAAAGTTCCTATCCCAACTTTCGTGAAAAAACGCAGCAGATAGCTTACTATTTGCAACAAGGTTATACCGAAGATCCTAACAAGCTACTTGTGGATGAAGTGTCGGGAATGACTTTGAATGACTTAGAGAGCTTCTACAACAAAAATATAAAAGGCCAAACTGTTGTGTATGTTGTAATTGGGAATAAGAAAAAGATAGATATGAAGCAGTTGCAACAGATGGGTGAGTTTGAGGAGATGAAGTTGAAAGACTTTTTGAAATAGTGTGTTTTATATATTAATTGATTAACTCAATAATATTGAGTGAGAATATAATACCATTATGGTATAAGTCATCATTAAAACAAAGGTGTAATATTATGAGAAACTTTAGATTTTTGTTCGTGGGAATACTATTCACTGCCCTTTTTCTTACTGGCTGTGGCAATCATTTGAGGAAAGTTTATCAACCTACTGTTGTAGGTTCTCCACCTGACAATGCTTTTGTGGGTCTTGTGAGACTTGAAAATGGAGAGGTTCGACATTACAATTATGGTGAAGGTAATAGAGGTGAGAAATCATTCTATATCCGCAGTCAGGACAATGGGCATAGTTGGGATACGGTGTATGTTGAAAATCAATGGGTAGGTGCAGATGTAAAAAGTCCTGTGTCTGGAGAGTATATCCGTTTAGTGACAGGTGAAAATGGATTGATAGCTGTTCGATCAAACGGAGGTATTGATGGTGATTGGACAAAGAGTGAAGTCTATACATCTGGAGAAGGAGAAGGTTCCTATATTATGTTGAAACCACCTTTATATATAAGAGAAGGCAAGCGTGTGCTTGTAGGAGCTCATAGCACTGCACGTATTGG